>DATIOK010000035.1:0-51266 GCA_035473255.1 Gaiellales bacterium | reverse complement strand
GCCTCCGACAGCGCCTGCGGCCAGCGGGCGGGCTCGAACGCGCCGATCGCGGCCGCACGCCGGGTGGCCAGGCGGATCAGCCCCAGCCCGTCGTTCGACATCCCCACCAGCGGCGAGGCCAGCACCGACAGCAGCGCCCGGTCGTCGGTGCGGTTGATCAGCAGCCGCAGGTAGGCGATCAGATCGCCCACCTCCTGCTGGCCGTAGTAGCCGCGGCCGGTGGCGCGCACGGTGGGCAGGTTCTGCTGCTGCAAGGCATCCTCGTAGGTGCCGGCGTCGGTGCCGGCCTCGAACAGCAGCACGACGCCGCCCGCGCCGCAGACGCCGGCGTCGACCAGCTCCCGCACGCGCAGGGCGATCGCGGCCGCCTCGGCCTGGCGCCAGGCGATGTCGTCTTCGCGGCAGGCGCGCACGTCGGTCAGGAGCAGCTCCAGCTCCGGTGCCGGCGGGTCGCCGTCGAAGTCGCCGGCCGCCACCAGGTCGTGGTAGCCGGCGCCGAACTCGCGGCCGTAGGCCTCGTTCACCAGGTCGAGCACGTGCGGCCGCGACCGGTAGTTCTCGTCGAGCGCGATCACCGCGTCGCCGGCCAGCGCCCGCTGCTCGCGGTAGACCTCGACGTCGGCGCGCCGGAACCGGTAGATGCTCTGGAACTCGTCGCCGACCAGGAACAGGTCACCCCCGCAGACCAGCTCGACCAGCTCCACCTGCAGGCGGTTCGTGTCCTGGAACTCGTCCACCATCACCTCGGCGAACCGCTCGCGGTAGCCGGCTGCCAGCTCCGGCTTCGAACGCAGCAGGTCGCGGGCAACCAGCTCCAGGTCGTCGAAGTCGAGGCGCCCGCGCAGATCCTTGACCGCCTGGTAGTGCCGGTCGAACAGCACCAGCAGCTGCTCGATCAGCGCCAGGTCGGCAGCCGCTTCGCGCTCCTCCGCGTCCTCCGCCGAGTCGGGATCGGGCTCGCGGTGCGGCCGCAGCTCGAGCGGCAGGCCCACGCCCCGCAGCCGTCCGTGCAGCTCGGCCACGATCCGGCGCAGGCGATCCTGGCCGTAGCGCGCCAGCAGGTCGAGCCGGGCCGGGTCGCCGCCCTCGCCGAACGCCTCCACCGTCTGGGCGAACGCCTCCGACTGCAGGATCCGCCCCTCGGTCTCTGAGGCGACCGCGAACGAGGGGTCGATTCCGGCCTCCAGGGCATGCGCCCGCAGCACCCGTGCGCACAGCCCGTGGATGGTCGAGATCCAGGCCGACTCCACCGCCGCCTCGGCATCCAGCATCTCCAGCTCGCGCAGACGCGCCCGTATCCGGCGCTTCAGCTCGTCGGCGGCGCGCTCGGTGAACGTGATCACCAGCAGGTGGTCGAGCGGCGTGCCCTCCTGCAGCCGGCGTACGACCCGCTCGATCAGCACGGAGGTCTTGCCGGTTCCGGCCCCGGCCGAGACGAACACGCGGCCGCGGCGCTCGATCGCCTCGGCCTGCCCGCGGTTCCAGGTGCGGGTCGCGATCATTTCGCCACCCGGCAGATGCCGCCGGCCTGGCGCAGGCACCACTCGGGACAGCTGCCCGAGATCGGGTCGTGGTGCACCGCGCCCGACCGAATCCGGGCCACGATGTCGTTGGCGTAGCCGACCGCCCGGTCGACCTGCGCCCAGAACAGCTCGGGCTGCATCCTGTCGTTGGCCATCACGCCGTCCATCTCGCCCTCGACCGCCATCCCGCGCGCCCTGCGCTCGCCGCCCAGCGCGCGGTACAGGCCGGCCACCGGCTCGATCCCGAGCATGTCGCGGGCGACCAGGATGTAGAGCGGCAGCTGCAGCTTGCGCTCGGTCTCGATCTGCTTTGCCGAGCGGGCACCCTTGCCGGTCTTGTAGTCCCAGACCGCGCCCCGGGCCGACATGCCGGGGTCGCGGTCGATCCGGTCGATGGTGCCGGACACCGCGAAGCCGTCCAGCCGCAGGCCCTGCTGCAGGTCCGGCCGCGACGTCTTGGTACCGAAACGCACCTCGTAGTCGCGCGGCACCAGCGGCGAGTCGAACGTTGCCTCGCTGGCCAGGAAGCCCTCCAGGTCGCGCTCCAGCCGGCGGATCTGAGCCCGGCCGGCCACGCCCGCGGGGATGCGGACGCCGCCCAAAGAATCCTGCAGACACCGGCGCATCAGCTCCACGGCGGCGGGCAGCTCATGCTCGGTCAGGCGCTCGACGCCCAGCTCGCTGGGCATGCGTTCGTGGAACTTGTGCAGCGTGGCGTGTGCCACCGAGCCGGTTTCCTTGGGCCCGAACTGGTAGTCGATCTCGCCCGGCTGCAGGAACCGCTCGACGAACCAGGCCGACGAGCACTCCGCGAACTTCTCGAGCTCGGTCACCGAGAACCGCTCCTGCGCGGCCAGGGCGGCCAGCACGGTCGCGTTTCGCAGCTGCGGGCGCCGCCGGTAGGCGAGGCGGGCTCGCTCCAGCTTGCGCGTCCAGCCGTGGTGGTCGGCGACCGCCGCCGCCCAGTCCGGCCGCGTCCGCAGCTCACGTGCCAGCGCGCGCTGGCGCTCACGCTCGCTGGGGGCCTGCTCCAGCGGATGGGTGAGATCGCCGATGGCGCGGCGCCGGCGCTCGACCCCGTCCTCGCCGACGGAGCGCACCACGTCCTCCAGGAACGGCGAGGGCTCGAGCAGGCGGCCGTCCTCATCGGCGGCCTGGCGGCACAGGAACAGGTGCCGCCAGGGACGCGTGACGGCCGTATAGAAGAGGTGACGGTCGCGCTCCAGCGGGTCGAGCCGGCTGACGCCCAGCGCTGCGGCCTCGTCGCCGCTCAGGAACGGGTTCTCGCGCGCCGGCCCGGGCAGGCCCCCCTCCTCCAGGCCCAGCACGAACACGGCCTGGAAACGGCGCGTGCGCGCGCGTCGCAGATCCAGCGCCTGCACGCGGCCGGCGCAGCCGTTGTAGGGGCGAAACACGGTGCGCTCGAGCTGGCCGGCCACGCCCGCCCGGTCGAGCGGCTCCAGCCCCAGGCCGACCACGCCCGCCAGCTGCTCCAGCGTGCGCAGCGTCGCGCGCAGCGCCGCCGCGTGAGCCTCGCCGGCGCCGTTCAGGCGGTTCGCCGTGAGGCCTGCCACGGATGCGCTCATGCGGCGCAGCTGGTCGCCCACCGCAGCCGCCGGATCGCCGGAGCCGGCCAGCCGGTCGGGCGCCGCCAGCAGGCGCGCGTAGTCGAGCTCCTCGAGCAGCCCCTGCACCTCGTCGTGGCGGAGCGCGCCGCGGCCGCGCAGCCGGCCCTCGGCGTAGTCGACGGTCGCTCGTGGGACGCCGGAGAAAGGCGAGCGGAGGAAGCGGAACAGGTCAGCGCGGTCGCCGTCGAACCAGGCGAACCGCAGCAGGCCCAGCAGCGCCTGCCCGAAGGCCGTCTCCCCCAACCCCACCTGCGCGTCCACGTCGACCGGCACGTCCAGCGCGGCGAAGGCGCTCTCCAACGCCAACCGCCAGCGGCCGGTATCGGTGGCGAGCACGGCGATCTGCTCGGCGGCGATGCCCTGGCGGATCAGCGCCAGCGCCTCGAACGCGACCTGATCGGCGACGCCGCGCATGCCGCACGCCTCGAGCAGCACCATCGACCCATCCCGCTCGGGCGGCGGCGGCGCGTCCCGCTCGTCGAACAGCGTCCGTTCGAGATGGCGCAGGGCGGGCGAGTCGACGTGGTCAGCGGGCGGCAGCTCGACCAGCTCGTGCGGCCCCTCGGTGAGCGCGGCCACCGCCGGTCGCACGGCCGCCAGCGCCGGGCGACCCGGCTCGTAGGGCAGGGACACCATCACCGGGCAGCGCGCGGCCAGCGCGCGCAGCGCCGCCAGCTGCACCCCGGACATGTCCTCGAACCCGTAGGCGAACACCGGCGAGTCGTCCCAGGCCTCGAGCCGTGTTTCCAGCAGTTCGGCGGCGCGGCCGTGCCCGCCGGCCCGGTCGCGGATGCCCAGCTCCGCCAGCCGCGCGCGGAAAGCGCCGTGCAGGACGGCCAGCTCGAGGCGGCGGCCCGGCTCGGCGAACGCGGCCAGCCGCCGCTCCAGCAGCTCCGGCGGCGCCGAGCCGGCCAGATCGTTGAACATGCGGCCCAGCCCGTCGACGAACCCGGAGAAGCGGGACGGCGCGGCCAGCTGGTCGAGACCGGCCTCGCGCACCACCTGCTCCAGCACCAGCCGCCGCGGCAGCGTGGCGAGGGCCGCCGACGGCTCGCCACAGCGCTCCAGCACGCGTTCGAACAGATCCTCGAACGTGCCGATCATGCCGCCCAGCACGGCGCTGCGGCGGGCCAGGAGATCGCGCTCGGCCAGCTCCACGTCGGGGCGGGTCGGCACCACGAGCGTGGGCGCGGCGCCCGCATCGATCTGCTCGGCGAAACGATCGAACAGCTGCGCCACCTTGCCGCAGTTGGCGGGACCAAGCAGGAGCGTCAGCGGCATCACTGGATTCTACGTCGCCCCCTCCACCCTCCCGCCTTACGGCTGCTCCGGACGCCGCGGAGGTGTCGGTAGAGTGCCGGGTCGATGGCGAGCGACCTGACAGGCAGGGCAGTCGTGCTGGGGCTGGACGGGGCCACCTGGGACCTGCTCGTGCCGCTGGCCGAGCGCGGCATCATGCCGAACCTGGCGCGGGCGCTGCAGCAGGGGCGGCACGGCCGCCTGCAATCCTGCCTGCCGCCGTACAGCTCGCCGGCCTGGATGTCGATCTCGACCGGCAAGAACCCCGGCAGCCACGGCATATTCGACTTCTGGGAGGCCGGCCTGCCCGGCGAGCGGCGGCTGGTGTCGTCGCGGTCGGCCAAGGGCAAGAAGCTGTGGGAGCTGGTGGACGCGGCCGGCCGTGTGGCGCACGTGGTGGCGGTGCCGGTGTCGTATCCGCCGCCGCAGCTCGAGCGCGGGACGTTCGTGTGCGGCATGTTCACGCCGGGGGAGGCGGTCGACTACACCTGGCCGCCAGAGCTGAAGGCCGAGCTGAAGGCGCTCCCCGGCGGCTACCGCGCCGATCCCTACGCCGACGGCCTGCAGGGAGCGCCGTTCATCGAGCAGACGCACCTCGTGATCCGCCAGCAGGAGGTTGCCACGAGCCACCTGCTGGAGAAGGGCGACTGGGACCTGCTGTTCTCGGTGATCCAGGCGCCGGATCCGATCCAGCACAAGTTCTGGAACGTGCTCGACCCCACCGACCCGCGCTACGACGCCGCCAAGGCGCGCGAGCACCTCCCCGGGCTGGAGGAGTGCTACCGGCGCTGCGACGAGGTGATCGGCGATCGCCTGGCGATGGCCGAGCGGGGCGCGTTCGTGATGGTCGTCAGCGACCACGGCTTCGGGCGCTTCGAAAAGAGCTGTTACCTGAACGCCGTGCTCGAGCAGCACGGGCTGCTGTTCCGCCAGAAGAGCGCCAAGAGGGTGGCGTCGAAGCGCCTCTCGACGCGCTCGGTGGTCGATACGCTGCGAAGGATCGACGTGATCGGGCTGGAGGGGCGCGTACCGCAACGGTTCCGCGAGCGGCTGGGACGCGGCATCGACTCGGCGCTGTCGGTGCCGATCGACCGGGATCGGACGCTGGCGTACGCGGCCGCCGGCTCGGCCGAGAGCGTGTTCATCTCGGGCCACGTGCCGGACGACCATCGCGATGCCGTGGCGGCACGCGTGATCGAGGCGCTTGAGTCGGCCCGCGATCCCGACACCGGCGAACCGATCATCGTGCGGGCGTTGCGCCGCGAGGACGTCTACGACGGCAGCGAGCTCGACCGCATCCCCGACATCCTGATCGATTTCGGCGAGCTCCCCTACGTGGCATCCGACCGGCTCGCGGCCAGTTCGATCGTGGAGCGACTGCCGGCGGCGGCCGGGGGCGGGCGGCACCGGCGCTACGGCATCCTGCTCGCGCTGGGCCCGGGGGTGACCGCGGGCGAGATCGACGGCGCGAACATCGTCGACCTGGCCCCGACGGCGCTGCACGCGATGGGGCTGCCGGTGCCGGACGACATGGACGGGCGGGTGCTGACCGAGCTGTTCACGGACGGCCGTCAGGTGCAGACAGGCGACGCGGCCGCAAGCGAAACCTCGGAGGTGGTCTACACCCCGGAGGAGGAGGCCGCAATCCAGGCGTCGCTGGAGAACCTGGGGTACATGTAGCGCCGGCTCACTCGGGAGGCTTCACCTGATCGACCAGCTGGTCGATGGCGGCCGAGTCGGGGTAGGCGTAGTTGATCTTCACGAACGGCTCCCACTTGTCGGGCAGCGCGTCCTCGGGGAAGATCGCCTCGACCGGGCACTCCGGCTCGCAGGCGCCGCAGTCGATGCACTCCTCGGCGTCGATCACCAGCATCCGGCCCACCTCGTGGATGCAGTCGACAGGGCAGACGTCGATACAGGACTTGTCCTTGAGGTCGATGCAGGGCTCGGCGATGATGTACGTCACGAAACGGGGCCTCCTGGGCGTCTTCTCCTGGCGCCAGATCCTAGATGATTGATTTCACGAGCTGCGTGGATCCCGTGGAATCAACCATCTGGCGATACCAGTTCCGACACGAGCTCGGGCAACCGCTCGCTCAGCACCGAACGCGCGACCACCTTGGCGAACCCGGCCTGGCGAGCTGCTCGCAGCGCCCCCGGGTCGGTGTGCTGGCCGAACCCGAGCACCGGAACCCCCGGGAAGCGGGCGATCACGTCGGCCGGGTCGGTGCGGTTGACGTCGGCGATCACCAGGTCGGGGGCGGGGCCGCCCGGCTTCGCGATCACCTCGTGTCCGCTGGCGAGCAGCATGGCGTCGATCTTGCCCCGGAAGAACAGATCGACCCCGGCCAGCTGGACGACGCTCACAGCGACGCCGTGATGTGGTTGACCCAGCCGTTCAGGACGAAGGTGCGGTCGAAGAACACCAGCAGCCCGGCCGCCAGCAGCACCAGGCCGCTGAACGTGCGAACCAGGTCGTAGCGGTCGCGCATCAACCGGAACAGGGCCATCGTATGGCCCAGCGCCACGGCCGCCAGCAGGAACGGCAGGGCCAGTCCGGCCGCGTAGGCCAGAAGCAGCCCGGCGGCGTGCGCGGCCGTGCCGAAGCTGGCCGAGAGCGCCAGCAGCGAGGCCAGCACCGGTGTCACGCAGGGCGTGAAGCAGAGGCCGAAGGCTCCGCCCAGGAGCAGTGGCGAACCCGTGCGGCGGGCCGGCTCGACGGCCGGCGCCAGCGTGCGCTGGATGAACGGGATCGGCAGCAGCCCGAGCATGCCCAGGCCCATGGCCACGATCACGATCCCCGACAGCTTGGTCAGCTGCTCGCGGTGGTCGGACAGCGTCGCACCGGCCAGGCCGGCCAGGACGCCCAGCACCACGAACACGAGCGTGAATCCGGCCACGAACGGCAGCGCGGCGGCCAGCGAGCGGCGCGGCCCGCCCGGGCGGATGCCGATGGACGACAGGTAGGCGGGCACCAGCGGCAGCACGCAGGGCGTGGCGAACGAGACGAGGCCCGCCCCGAACGCGACCACGGCGTCGGTCACGCCTCCTCCCGCGCCAGCTCCGCGTCGATGCGGGCGTCCATCTCGGCGTCCGGCGCAGCCGGCGGCGGGCCGTCACCCCCGCCGCGACCGCCGGACCAGGCCCGGGCCAGCAGCAGCGCCAGCGCGACGCCGACCAGCAGCACCGCGGCCGGCACCAGCCACGCCAGCAGGTAGAAGCCGTGCTTGGGCGGCGCGGCCAGCACCTCTTCGCCGAACTGAGCGACCAGGTAGTCGCGGGTGCGAGCCTCCGACCAGCCCTGCCGGTGCTTGTCGTCGATCACCGTGCGGATGCGGTTGGCCTCGGCCGACTGGGAGTTGTTCAGCAGCGTGTGGCAGACCGGGCACATCAGCTGGCTCTCGAGGTCGGCCTCCGACCAGGTGGCCTGCGCCGCCAGCGCCGGTGCCGCCGTCGCCGCGCCCAGCAGGCAGGCGAGCACCAGCGCCAGACGCACTACGCGTTCCCCAGCAGCGGCTTCAGCTGCTGCTCGACGTCGGCGGCCGAGACCTCGCCTGGGAAGTGGTGAATCACGCGACCCCGGCTATCGATGATGAATGTCTCGGGAAAGCCGGACAGCCCCCAGCGGTGATAGATGGAGGAGCCGCCGGCGTGCACCAGCGGGTAGGTGAGGTGGTAGCGCCTGGCGAAATCGCGGGCATCGCCCGTGTCGTCCTGGGAGTCGAGCCCGACGACGGTCATGCGGCCGGCGTACTTCTGGGACAGCTCTTGCAGCGCCGGCGCCTCGGTCTTACACGGATCGCACCACGACGCCCAGAAGTTCAGCACGACCGGCTTTCCGCGGAGCGACGAGAGCGTGGTCGTGCCGTGCCCGTTCACGTTTTGGAGGGTGAAGTTCGGCGCCATCGGGTGGCCGCCGTCGGCGACGTCGGCGGCGATCGAGGTCTGGTTGTCGATCACGCTCTTTGCGAACAGCCCGATCAGCGCCGCCAGCAGGATCACGGCGCCGGCCTGGAGCATTCGTCGGATCGGCACGGACACCCGGAAAGGGTATCTGCCGGCCGTCCCCCGCTGCGGCGGCGAGGCACACGTCCGCCTCGCCGCTGCATCGTCGTTCAGCCTATGCCAGATCCGACCGGGTACGAGCGGCTGAACGGCCGCCAGGGAACCCGCTCCCAGGAAGTGCCGCGACACATCGGACAGTCCGGCAGCACCTTGTGAACGGTCACCCCGTACCCGCAACCCACGCAGCGAAACTCACCCTTCGCACGCGACCCCGCGATCCAGCTCGACGCATCAGCTCCCACGTCGAGTCGATCCGTGCTCGCTCCCATCCCGCACCACCTTGTCCTTCGCGACGGCCGTAAGAGCCGTCGCTTCGTGTAGATTAGCCATCGCCGGGAGGCACCTCCACAGGAATTTCCCGCGCTCGCACGTTTTGGGTTGTCGACGGTCGCGAACACCCACACGCGGTTGTTAAAGGAGGTCCCATGAGCACCGAAGGAAACGATCCGACTGCGGGCAAGGACGCGGGCACGGATCCCACACCGGATCCTGCCCCCACGGAGTCCACGGCACCACCGGAACCACCGCCGCCGGCCCCCGATCCCACACCGGAACCGGAGCCTGATCCGGCACCACCACCGCCGCCGCCCCCCGCGGCGGAGTCCACCGCGGCCGCGCCTCAGGGTTCGGCGCCTGCTGCCGGCTTCGACTTCGCGGCCGTACAGCGATCGGTCTGGATCTCTGCGGGCGGCGCGCTGATCCTGCTGATCAGCGTGTTCTTCAGCTGGTACACCGCCACGGCCAGCGTTTCGCTGCCCGGAGGCAACTCTCTCAGCAGGAGTGCAAGCGGGAGCGGTTGGAGCTCCGGCGACGGCGCGAAGCTGGTGTTCTTGCTTGCTCTGGTGATCCTGGCGGTATGGGCGGTCGACCTGTTCGCCGACAACGTCACCCTGCCGTTCCCGGCCGCGATGGTGGCGCTGGTGCTGGGCGCGGTAGCGTTGCTGGTGTGCGTGATCAAGTTCTTCTCGAAGCCGGGCGGCCCTGATCTCACGTCACTCGGCGGCACGCTTCACTTCTCCGTGTCGGTCGCCTGGGGCCTCTACGTCGCGATACTGGCGGCGATCGCCGTCGTCGTCGGGGCCTATATGCACATGAACGAGACGAGCTCCTAGCAGCACCAGCAGCCCGGTTGCGACTCCCCCGGCGGCGCCCACGAGCACGTCGCTGGGGTAGTGCACGCCCAGGTACACGCGAGACAGGGCGATCAGCGCGGCCAGGCCCATGATCCAGAGGCGGCGGGCGGGGATCACCACCCACAGCACCGTGGCGGCTGCGCCTGCGATCCAGGCGTGGCCGCTGGGCATGGAGGAGGTGTCGGGGAGCGGCACCAGCGGGTGCACGTCCGCGTAGGTCACGCTGGGACGGGCGCGGTCGACGATGTCCTTCATCAGGGTCGACAGCACCTGAGAGGCGAGGACGGCGGCCAGCACCACCACGGCAGGAGCGATCCGCCGGCGCGCCAGCGCCACCCAGAAGGCGATGCCCACGAACACGATGCCGTCGGCGCCAACCGTGGAGGCCAGCTTCATGAGCGGGGTCACGAGCGGCAGATCGAGGCCCGAAAACCAGGCCACGATGCGATGGTCGAGCTCCTGCATCGGCGGTGACTCTAGTGAGGTCAGTAGACTGGGCGCCGTGACCACCACCAAGGCGACCCTCAAGCCGTACCTGACCGAGATCCGCGACTGGGTCTCGCAGGGGATGACGGACGTGTGGATCGCACACCGGCTGAACTCGACGCCGGCCAGCATCTCGGCGTTTCGCTCGCAGCACGGGATCCTGCGGAGAGACGTGCTGACCGAGGTGTACGCCGCGGACGTACCGCCGCCGGTGATCCCGCCGGAGGCCGACGAGCCGGAGCCGGAGGTGAAGCCGCGGCGGCGATCCCGGGGCGGACGCAAGAAGACCGGCGAGACGGCAGCGGCGACGCCCGCGGCAGCGGCCGAGCCGGCCGAGGGCAACGGCGAGGGCGGCGCCAAGCGGCGCCGGCGCGGCGGGCGCGGAAGAGGGAAGCGGTTGCCGACGTTCGAGGCGGTGCTCGACACGGGCGATGAGGGGTACGGCTTCTGGATCGACGGGGCCGTGCGCGACGATCCGCTGTTCGCGGAGCACTGGGCCTCGCGGCGCGCGATCGTCGTCAAGATCGAAGCGGATCAGATCGTGATCCGCCCGGCTGAGTCGGAATAACGAGCTCAGTCGCGGTCGCGGTAGTCCTGCGCGCCGCGCGCGAAGCGGGCGAAGGCGGCGTCGGCGACGATGGTGAGGTCGTGCGCCCAGACGTTGTCGGTGGTGCGGTGGGCGACCAAGCGCGCCCATGCGGCACTGGTGGCGTACTCGCGGGCGAGGTCCTCGAGGGTGTAGGTCTGGCCGACGCGACGGGTCAGCTCGGCCACGATCTCGTCGACCACCTCGCGGTAGACGGCCTCGCGCTTGGGCGGCACGTCCAGGTGCTCGAGCTTGCGGCGGCCCTGCTCCCACTCCATCAGGGCGAGGTCGACGGAAGCGTTCACGCGCAGCAGCATCCATCGGCGGGGAACACGGGTGCGGCGTCGGCCAGCACAGCGTCGCCCAGCAGATAGCCGGGCTGGGCCAGGGCGAACGCGGCGTGAGCGTGCAGGCACTTGACGGCGCCCTCGCGGGCGGTGCCGCCGATGCCGAGTGCCAGCGACGCGCCGCCGTCGAGCATGACCGAGGCGGGCCGGCGCAGGCTGCGCTGGCGCTGCGCGCCCTCGCGATAGGAGCGGCCGAGGACGGCGTCCTGGTCGGCCAGGCGCTGGTAGCGCTCGACCCCGCCGGCGTCCTCGAGCGCAGAGACGGCTGCCACGGCGTACGGGCAGGTCAGGTAGTAGGTGGTCGGAAACGGCTCGCCGCCGGGCAGGTAGGAGTCCTGCTCGACGACCGCCGGCGCGCCGTAGGGGCAGCGCGCCGCTACGCCCGCCAGGCCGCGCGCGGGCCGGCCCAGCTGCCGCTCGATCACCGCTTCGTCGTTCACCCTCTCAGCCTAGCCGCGCCGCGAAACGGCCGGTCTGGGGGCGGTGGTCCGGTGTCAAACACCGCCCCGGCGACCGGGGCATTTCGGCACGCCGTTCTGACTGGTGTCACGGCCGCCGTGACCACGATTCATGGAGAACACTGAGCCCGACCAATTATTGGAGTCAAACACCGACTCGGGCGTCGGGGCACTTTGGCGCGATGTCGGGTGCACGTCGTTGCAAAGCTGTGACTGGCCGATCAGCCGCACTGGGTGGCCGTGGAGGCCGGGATGTCCCGGATCACGAGCGGGTGCTCGCCGGGGTAGATCCAGCCGCAGGCGCGTGCCAGCTCCACGATCCTGGCCTTCGTCAGCAGAGCCGCCGCCTCCGACTGCAGCCGGTCGTGCTCGTGCTGCAGCATCACCACCTGCGCCTGCGAGCGCTGCAGCCGCTCGGTCGACCGCAGGTACTTCTGCACCGGGCTCACGTACAGGGCCGCCATCAGCAGCAGCACCGACGCCGCCGCGACCCTGCGAAACGTGAACGGGCTGCGATCGCGGCCCTGCGGAATTACCGGCCCCATCCGCCCCTGCTTCGACCCCGGGCGCCGGATCCCTACCCGAGCGTGTGCACCAGGATGTGGTTCGTCGAGCCCGGCAGGTTCAGCCGCGTCCCGCCCGTCAGCACGACCCGGTCACCGGCCACCGCCAGGCCGCTGTCCCTGACCGCGTCCGCCACGCTGCTCCACAGCTGCTCGATCGTCTCCGCGTCGTCGATCACGATCGGCACCACCGCCCAGTCCAGCGCCAGCTGCTGCAGCACATGCTGGTAGGGGCTGGCCGCGACGATCGGCCGGCGCGGTCGGTACCGGGACACCTGGCGCGCCGTCGACCCCGACTGCGTGGGCACCGCGATCACGGGAGCGCCCAGCTCCTCGGCGATGTCGCAGGCGGCGTGCGACAGGATCGTCGCCATCTCGCCGTCGCGCCGCAGCGCGGGGTCGTGGTAGCTGAGCGACGGCTCCACCGCCCTCGCGATCCGGTGCATCATCGCCACCGCCTCCAGCGGGTAGCGGCCCACGGCTGTCTCGCCTGACAGCATCAGCGCCGACGTCCCGTCGAGCACGGCGTTCGCCACGTCCGACGCCTCCGCCCGGGTCGGCTCTGGCTGGTTGATCATCGACTCGAGCATCTGGGTGGCGGTGATCACCGTCTTGCCGGCGTTTCGCGCGGCGCGGATGATCAGCTTCTGCACCAGCGGCACGTCGGCCACCCCGATCTCGACCCCGAGGTCGCCGCGGGCCACCATCACGGCGTCCGACGCCGCCACGATCGCGTCCAGGTCCTCGACCGCCTCGGCCTTCTCGATCTTCGCGATCACGCGCGCGCTCGACCGCTCCGTCGCGATGTGGTCGCGCAGATCGACCAGGTCCTTGGCGCTGCGCACGAACGACAGCGCCACGTAGTCGACCCCGTGGGCCAAGGCGAAGTCGAGGTCGGCCAGGTCCTTCGGGGTCAGCGACGGTATCGGCAGCGGCGTGCCCGGCAGGTTCACGCCCTTCCCCGATGAGATCAGCCCGCCCAGCTCGACCAGGCACTCCACCCGGCTGCCGCTCACCGACTCCACGCGCACCCGCACGTGGCCGTCGTCGATCAGCAGCTCCGTGCCCGCACGCACCACCGTCGCCAGGCCGGGGAAGGTCACCTCCAGGTCTCCGGGCGCGCCCTCGCCCACTGCCGCCAGCACCACCCGATCGCCCTGGTTCACCGCCCGCGGCTCGGCCAGCACCCCGATCCTGATCTTCGGCCCCTGCAGGTCGGCGATCACCGCCAGCGGCCGGCCCAGCACCTCCTGCGCCCGCCGCACCGCCTCGATCACCCCGTGGTGATCCTCGTGACTGCCGTGCGAGAAGTTGAGCCGGGCGGCGTCCATCCCCGCCCACGCCAGCCGCTCGACGAACTCGGGGTCGCTCGACGCCGGCCCGATCGTGCAGACGATCTTGGTGCGGCGCGTCAGCCGCGCGCTCATGCCGTCTGCGTGGTGAGCCGGGCGAACGCACCGCGGCCCGGATAGCGGGCCGCCGATCCCAGCTCCTCCTCGATCCGCAGCAGCTGGTTGTACTTGGCGACCCGGTCCGACCGCGACGGCGCGCCGGTCTTGATCTGGCCGCAGTTCGTGGCCACCGCCAGATCGGCGATGGTGACGTCCTCGGTCTCACCGGATCGGTGCGACATCACCACCGCGTACCCGGACGTGTGTGCCAGGCGCACCGTGTCCAGCGTCTCGGAGAGGCTGCCGATCTGGTTGACCTTGACCAGGATCGCGTTCGCAGCACCCCGCTCGATGCCCTGGCCGAGCCGCTCCACGTTCGTCACGAACAGGTCGTCGCCGACCAGCTGCACGCGCGTACCGAGCGCCGCAGTCAGCTGCTGCCAGCCGTCCCAGTCGTCCTCGGCCAGCCCGTCCTCGATCGAGACGATCGGGTAGCGGGTGCACAGATCCTCGTAGTAGCCGACCATCTCGGCCGCATCCAGCACCCGCCCCTCGCCGTCCAGGTGGTAGCGCCCGTCCCGGTAGAACTCGGTCGAGGCCGGGTCGATGGCGATCGCCACCCGGTCGCGATGCCCGGCCGCGTCGGCTGCCTCCATGATGGCCGCGATCGCCTCCTCGTTCGAGTCCAGGTTCGGAGCGAAGCCGCCCTCGTCGCCGACCGCGGTCACCAGGCCACGGCCGTGCAGCAGCGCCTTCAGCGCGTGGAACGTCTCGGCGCCGACCCGCAGGGCCTCGCCGAAGGAGTCCGCTCCCAGCGGCACCACCATGAACTCCTGCAGGTCGATGTTGTTGTCGGCGTGGGCACCACCGTTGATCACATTCATCATCGGCACCGGCAGCACGTGCGCGTCGGTGCCGCCCACGTACCGGTACAGCGGCAGCCCGACCTCGTCGGCGCCGGCCTTGGCCACCGCCAGTGATGTCCCCAGGATCGCGTTCGCGCCCAGGTTGCCCTTGTTGGGCGTGCCGTCGAGGTCGTTCAGCACCTGGTCGATGGCGCGCTGATCGAGCGCGTCGGCGCCCTCCAGCTCACTCGCGATCGTGCCGTTGACGTTGCCCACCGCCCGCTCGACGCCCTTGCCGCCCCAGCGCGATCCGTCGCCGTCACGCAGTTCGACAGCCTCGAAGGCGCCGGTCGACGCCCCCGACGGGACGGCCGCGCGCCCGCTGGCGCCGGACTCGAGGATCACCTCGACCTCGACGGTCGGGTTGCCGCGCGAGTCGAGGATCTGACGGCCGTAGACGGACAGGATCGAGCTCATCGCGCCCGATGATACCGGCGGTGCCAGCGGGCCCGCGATGGGTCAGACCGGGGACGGCCTCACCGGGATCGCGAAATCGACGCGCGCGCCCTTGCCCGGCGACGAGGAGATGCTGACATCGCCCCCGGCCAGCCGCAGCCGCTCGGACATCGCGTCCAGGCCCAGGTGCAGCCGCATGCCGCTGCGATCGAGAGCGCGGGTGACGTCGAACCCGCGCCCGTCATCCGTCACGCAGCCGCGCAGCCAGGCCTCGTCGCTCCACAGCCGCACCTCCACCCGGCTTGCCTGCGAGTGCTTCCGCGCGTTCACCAGCGCCTCCTTGACCGTGCGGAACGCGAGGTCCTCCACCGTGTAGGTGAACCTGCCATCGGGCACCTCAAGCGCCACGGTGAACCCACCCTCCTGCCCGACCTCGTCGGCCAGGTCGCGCAGCGCGGCGCCGATCCCCCGCGCGTCCAGCAGCGGCGGTCGCAGCTCGAACGTCAGCCGCCGGGCGCGCTCGACTGCCGTTCGCAGCGTGGCACGTGCGTCCTGGAGGGCGTCGGCCACCCGCTGGTCGGTGCCCACCGCGGCGATCGTCACACGCTCGACCGCCATCAGCGCGGCCGTCATCACCTGGATGGTGTCATCGTGCAGCTCGCCCGCGATCTGGGCTCGCGCCGCCGCCTCGGAGTGCAGCATCGCCTCCAGCACCTCCTGGCGGGCCAGCTCGCTGCGGCGCAGCGCCTCCTGCGCGCGGTGCCGCTCGGTCGTGTCGAACATCACCCCGTGCGAGCGCGGGGGTTCACCCGGCCCGCCCCGCAGCAGCGTGGCGCGGTCGTGGAACCAGTGCACCTCGCCGTCGTCGCCGACCAACCGGTACTCTTCGTCATAGGGCTCGCCGGTGGCAAGGTGCCGGACGAAGTTGCCTGCGGCGCGCTCGCGGTCGTCCTCGTGGACGGCCATCCGCCAGTGGTTGAAATCCTGCGCCTGGCCCGGACGCCGGCCCACCAGCCGGCCCATGTGCGGCGTCGAGAACACCACACGCAGTCCCTCCTCGACGATGTAGGGAATGGCCGGGATCTGCTGTACCAGGGTGCGGAAGCGGGTCTCGGCCTGCTCCAGCTCCCTGGTCAGGCGCTCGCGCGAGATCACGGTGGTGAGCAGCCCGGCCAGCTGCTCGGCGCGCGCCAGTTCGGCCTCCCCGAACGGCCGCTGGCCGAGGTAGTAGAGCTCCATCACGTGCGACAGCATGTCGTCCTGGTAGACGCGGATGGTGACGTCGAAGGCCGCGCCGACGCGCTCGAGGAAGGCCGTCACGCCGGGCGTCTCGGGGTCGCCGGCCCGGTACACGGCCACCGCCGACCCCGGGCCCTTCACCCCGTCGTAGCCGAGCTCGTCCGATACCAGCCCCGTCCCCGGCAGCACCTCGGGATGGTCGAGGCTGCCGTCGGCGGCCAGGACGGTGATCACCTCCGGATCGTTCCGCACCTCGCAGAAGGTTGCGTGGTCGGCGTCGAGCACCGCGATCGCGTACTCGAGCAGGCCCGCGATCAGCGGCTGGGAGTCAGTCACGGGTCAGATCCCGCTTGGCCAGGCGGTACCAGGCGTCCTGGTCGTCCAGGCTGAGCGCGGCGAACTCGAGGCCGTCGGCCAGCGCCAGCTGCTCGGCCCGCTCCACCCGCTCGCGGAAGCGCCCCGACGCAGCCCGCAGCGCCAGCTCGGGATCGACGCCGGCCAGGCGGGCGACGTTGACGCCCGCGAACAGCAGATCGCCCAGCTCGTGCACCACGTGCGCATCCGGCTCGTGCTCGGCCCGCTGCGGACCGGCCGCGTCCAGCGCGTCGCGCAGCTCCCGCAGCTCCTCGGCCAGATCTCCCCAGGCACCGTCCCAGGCGTGCCAGTCAAACCCGACCGCAGACGCGCGGCGCTGCACCTTGCGCGCGTGCAGCAGCGCCGGCAGCACCGTCGGAACGTCGTGGAAGATGCCGCTTCTGCCCTCCTGGTCGTTCTTGATCTGCTCCCAGTTGCGGCGCACCTGACCGGGCGTGTCGGCCACCGTCTCGCCGAACACGTGCGGATGGCGGCGGATCAGCTTGGCCGTGATCGCCCGCGCCGTGGCCGCCCAGTCCCCCTCGTCCTGCTCCGAGAGCAGCAGCGCCAGGAAGGCGGTCTGGAACAGCAGGTCGCCGAGCTCGTCCAGCAGCTTCTCCGGGTCGCCCAGCTGCGCGGCCTCGGCCACCTCGTAGGCCTCCTCCAGCGTGTGCGGCACGATCGTGAGCGCCGTCTGCTCCCGGTCCCAGGGGCAGTCGCGGCGCAGCCTCGCGGTCAGGCGCATCAGCGCGATCATGGCGTCGCCCGCCATCAGCGCCGCCAGCGCGTCGCCCTCAGGCACGGTCGGCACGTCCGGCGCCGCCGCCTGCAGGCGCACGAACCGCTCCCCCGAGGCCGCCGCCACGGGCGCATCGGGAGCCACCGCCAGCCCCTGCCGGCCCAGCCAGCCGGCCAGCGGCTCGTCCGGTTCGACGCGCACCGGCCCGGCCGTCTCCAGCGCCCGGAAGGACGCAAGAGGGATCAGTTCTGGATCACCAGGGCCAAGCGCAACGAGGAGCTGCAGCCGGCCCACGCGGCTAGGGCGACGTACCGCCGGAGGTGGAAGCGGTCGCTGCCGGCTTGTACGCTTGTGCGTAGGTGGTCAGCTTCTTCTGCGCGGCCAGCAGCGACTGGATCTTCTTCTGCAGCTTCGGCGTCTCCTGCGATTGCTCGAGCTGCGACAGGATCTGGGCTTTCGCGGCGTCGTAGCTCTGCTGGCTGCCCTTGACGGTGTCACCGTCGGCGCGGATCACGAAGTAGCAGTTGGGCTTGCACTTGCCGGCCAGGTTCGATGAGGCGTATGAGGAGTCGACCTGGACCGGTGGGCTGATGCCGCCCGTCACCAGCCCGGCGAACACGGCGTTTGCGAAGTTGGTCTCGACCTGGCCCTGCGTCGCGGTCAGCGCGCCGCTGGGATTGTTCGCAGCGTCCAGCGAATACTTCTTGACCTCGGCCGGGAAGCTCGAGCCCTGGATCAGCGCCTTGCGCGCCGCATTCGCATCGGCCTGGTTCTTGGTCAGGATGTAGTGCACCTTGCGGGTGTCGGCCGTGACGTACTGTGACTTGTGCGCGTTGTAGTAGGCCTGCGCCTGGGCATCTGTCACCTTGTACTGCGACTTCAGCTTGGCGATGATCTTCGTCTGCAGGAGCTGCGGCCGGATCAGCTGCGCCTTCAGGTAGTCCTCGGTGATCGCGTACCTCTTGAGGTAGGCCTGGTACTTGGCCGTGTCCGTCCCGAACTTAGCCTGGATCGCCTTCTGCAGGCCGGCGTTGACCTCGCTGTCGGACACCGTCACGCCCAGCAGCTTGGCGATGTTCTCGACCTGCGCGTTCGTGATCATCCGCTGAAGGGTCGGGTCGACCACCTGCGTCTTGTAGGTGGCGGTGCCGGCCGCGGGGATCTTCTGCTTGGCCACCTGGGCCGAGTGCACCTGAAAGGCGACCAGCTGGTCGAGCTGCTTCCGAGTGATGTGCGTGTCGCCGACCACGGCGACATCGCCGCTCTCCAGCGAGGCGCTCGAACCGCCGCTGCTGCCACCGCCACAGGCCGCGGAAACCGCGACCGCGGTGAGCAGTACAAGGGGGAGAATTATCCGGGAACGACTCATAAAAACACGTTACGCCGCTGTCTGGCGGCGCGATTCGATTATAGCAGCGAGCACCTCCAATCCCTCCCGCATATTGGGTCTGCCGTTGGAATTCGGTTGGAGCTCGAGCTTGCTGGAGACCTCTCGGGCGGCCACGCTGTAGATGGCCTGCGGCACCCGCTGCTTCATCTCACGCACCTGCGCCGAGTCCATCCGCAGCGGCGACACCGTCAGCTTCGCGCCGCGCACGACGACCACCTCAGCTCCCAGCTCGCCGGCGAGCATCCGCGCCTCGTGAATGCCGAACAGGTTCTCGACGGGATCGGGCAGCGGGCCGAACCGGTCGACCACCTCGGCGCGCAGCTCGCGCAGGTCGGACACGCCTGCGGCCAGCGCCAGCCGCCGGTGCAGATCGATCTTGACCGCCTCCAGCGACACGTAGCTGGCCGGCACGTAGGCGTCCACCTGAGCGTCCACGCGCACCGGCCGCGGCGGCGGGCCGGTCGCCCCCTGCAGCTCGGCCACGGCCTCGGCCAGCAGCTCGCAGTACAGCTCGAACCCGACCGCGGCGACGTGCCCGGACTGCTCGTCGCCGAGCAGGTTTCCGGCGCCGCGCAGCTCCAGGTCGCGCATCGCGATCCGGTACCCGGATCCGAGCTCGGTGTAGTCCGCCAGCGTGGACAGCCGGTGCCGGGCCTCCTCGCTGAGCGCGCGCCGGTCGGGGTAGAACAGGTAGGAGTGCGCCGTCACGTCGCTGCGGCCGACGCGACCGCGGATCTGGTAGAGCTGGGACAGGCCGAGCGTGTCGGCGCGCTCCACCACCAGCGTGTTGGCCTGGGGGATGTCCAGCCCCGACTCGATGATCGTGGTCGAGACCAGCACATCGTGATCGCCTCGCAGGAAGGCCAGCATCGCCTCCTCCAGCTGCCGCTCCGGCATCTGGCCGTGAGCGACGCCGACGCGCAGCTCCGGCACCCACGAGCGCACCCGCGCCGCCGCCTCGTCGATCGTCTCGACCCGGTTATGCAGGTAGAAGGACTGGCCCTCGCGCGCGTGCTCGCGGCGCAGGGCGGCGGCGATCAGCTCCTCGTCGAACTCGCCAACGTGGGTCTTGATCGGGCGCCTTCCCCGCGGCGGTGTGGTGATCACCGAGATGTCGCGCAGGCCCGACAGCGACATGTGCAGGGTGCGCGGGATGGGCGTGGCCGACATGGCCAGCACGTCCACCTCCAGCCGCATCTGCCGCAGCAGCTCCTTCTGGGCGACGCCGAAGCGCTGCTCCTCGTCGACCACCACCAGCCCCAGGTTGCCCGGCACCACGTCGCGCGAGAGCACGCGATGGGTGCCGATCAGCACGTCCACCTTGCCCTCCCGAAACCGCGCCAGCACCTGCTTCACCTCGGCCGGAGGCCGGAACCGCGAGACCGTCTCGACCTCGACCGGGAAGTCGCGGAAGCGATCCCGGAAGGTGGCGCCGTGCTGCTGCGTGAGCACCGTCGTTGGCACCAGCACCATCACCTGGCGGCCGCCCGACACGCACTTCATCGCCGCCCGCACGGCCACCTCGGTCTTGCCAAAGCCGACGTCGCCGCAGACCAGCCGGTCCATCGGCTGCTCGCCCTCCATGTCCTCGGTGACGGCGTCGATGGCGCGCTGCTGGTCGTCGGTCTCCTGGTAGGGGAACGCCTCCTCCAGCCGCGCCGTCCACTCGTCGTCGCCGGGAAACGGCGGCCGGCTGGTCGCCTGGCGCCGCGCATACAGCGCCAGCAGCTCGCCGGCCAGCTCGCGCACCGCATTGCGCGCCCGCGCCTTGAGCGTGTTCCAGGCCTTGCCTCCCAGCTTCGCCAGCGTGGGAGCGGAGCCGTCCGATCCGATGTAGCGGCTGACCTTGCCCAGCTGCTCGTGAGGCACGTAGAGACGGTCGTCGCCGCGGAACTCCAGGTACAGGTAGTCGCGCACGACGCCGCCCACCTCGCGCGTGTCGAAGCGGACGAACCGCCCCACACCGTGGTCGTCGTGCACCACGTAGTCGCCCGCCCGCAGGTCGCCGAACGCGGCCAGAGCGCGGCCCAGCCCGATGGCGCGGCGGGTCGCACGGCGGCGGAACAGCTGGCTCGAGGGCAGCACCGCCAGCCGCAGCCACGGGATCACGACCCCGCCCCGGATGGTCGCCTGGCAGAACGCCACCCCGGCCTCGTCCGGCCCGGCCGCGCCGGGCTGCGGCGTCTCCACGTCGATCCGGGTCAGTGCCAGCCGGGTGCGTTCCGCCTCGCCCACGTGCGGGAAGCAGACCAGCACGCGGTAGCCGGCCCGCACCAGCGCGCGCAGCTCGTTCTCGGCCTCGGCGATGCCGAACGAGGCCAGCGCCGGCGGCTGCGCCTCGAACGAGACGGTCTGCCCCAGCGGCAGCTCCTCGAGCGCGCCGCTGCGCTCCACCAGCGCCTCGACCTCCTGCGGCCGCACGTAACCGCGCGACCGCAGGTGCGGGTCGCGCAGGCGGTCAGCTGCTTCCTCGCTGTGCTCGCGGGCGGCCTCCACGACCTGCTCGGGGTTCCAGACCAGCACCTGGGCGAGCCGCTCCAACTCCGGCGCCAGCGCCACCAGCCCGGCCGGGATCACCGGCTCGTCCTCCTCGGCGCCCCACTGCTGCTCCAGGTCGCCGGGCTCGGCCGCGGGATACACGACGGCCCGGTCGAGCTCGTGCAGGGAGCGCTGGGTGAAGGCGGAGAAGGCCGACAGGCGTTCGATCTCGTCGCCGAAGAACTCGGCCCGGATCGGCTCACGGCCCGTGGTCGGGAACACGTCGACGATGCCGCCCCGCACGGAGAAGCTGCCGCGCTCCTCGACCGTGTCGGCGCGCTCGTACCCGGCCGCCGCCAGCAGTTCGACGACCGCGTCGAAGCCCGGCTCGGCGCCGAGGTCGAGCTCCACCACCGCCGGCCGCCGGTCGGCCGGCGCGACCCGCTCCACCAGCGCGTCGGCCGAGACCGCCACCAGCCCACCCTGGGCCAGCGCGTCCAGCGCCAGCGCCCGTTCGCCCACCAGGTGCGCGGCCGGCTCGAGGCCGCTACCGTACGCCGCGCCGCGCGAGGGCAGGTAGGCGACCGCGGCTCCCGGCAGATACGGCGCCGCCGACTCGGCCAGGGCGTGTGCCGCCTCGTCGTCGTCGACCACCACCACCAGGCCGCGCGGGGCCAGCTGCTCGCGCGTTCGCCACAGTGCGGCCACCAGCAGCGGCAGCATCGGCGGCGAGACGCGGGCGCGGGGTACGCCGGCCGCCGCGATCCGCGCGAACGAGGCGACGTCGTCGCTCTCCAGCAGGTAGGGCAGAGCCAGCTCCGCGCCGGCGAGCGCGGAGGCGATCTCGGGTGGTCGGTCGAGCGGGTCGGTGCGATCCACGGCCGTCTCTGATGGTAGTCTGGCGAGCGTCATCGTCCGGAGGTTCACCGTTGCGCCGTCGCTACCTCGCCCCGCTCATCGCCCTGGTGCTGCCGCTGCTGCTGCCCGCCGTCACCTGGGCCGCCACCACATCTGGAACCGAGAAGCCGGACGGGCATGACTGGACGCTCGACACCATCTTCGTGGTCGCGCTCGGCATACCGCTGATCCTGACCATCCTGACGCTCGTCGACATCGCGGTGGGCAAGCACACCAGCAAGCACGAGTAGTGCCGCTCCAGCTGGACGAGCTGTTCGACCTGCTCCGCATCGAGTCGATCTCGAGCGACGGACAGCACGCGCCCGAGCTGCGCGAGGCGGCCGATTGGGTGGCGGCGATGGTCGGCGGCGGCACCGTCGTCGAGGGCTACGGCAACCCGCTGGTCGACGCGCTGATCCCGGCCTCGGTCGCGGATGCGCCGACCGTGGTTGCCTACGGGCACTACGACGTGCAGGCGCCCGGCGACCCGGCGCTATGGACGTCGCCGGCGTTCGACCCACAGGTGCGTGACGGCTGGCTGTACGCGCGCGGCGCATCCGACGACAAGGGCAACTACTGGGCGCTGCTGCGGGCCGCGCTCGATCTGGCCGAGTATGGGAGCCTGGGCGTGAACGTGCGGGTGATCGCCGACGGCGAGGAAGAGGTCGGCGGCCACTCGGTGATCGACTACCTGGCCACGCTCGACGACGACTTCGGCGCGGCGGTGATCTTCGACGGGGCGATGGCCAGCGGCGAGGTTCCGGCGGTGACCACCGCCCTGCGCGGGCTGGTCGGATTTCAGGTGCGGCTGGTCACCAACCGCAAGGAGCTCCACTCCGGTCTCTATGGCGGCGCCGCCGCCAACCCGGTGCACGACCTGGTGGCGGTGCTGGCGAGCGTCGCCGGCCATGACCAGGACTTCTCCGCGGGCATCGCGCCGGTCACCGACGAGGAGCGCGCGGGCTGGGCGTCGCTGCCGTCGGGCGCCGAGCTGATGCAGGCCGCCGGCGCCACGCCGGCCGACGACCGCGCCGAGGCCGACTTCTACCGCCGAACCTGGGGGCGGCCGTCGCTGACCGTGCACTCGATCGGCTGCGGCGATCCCCGCATGCACAAGACCAGCATCGGCACCGAGGCGCTGGCGTCGCTGTCGCTGCGGGTGGCGCCTGGGCAGGATCCGGCGGCCCTGCACGAGCAGCTCGAGACGCGGCTGCGGTCGGCCTGCCCGCCGCACGCGTCGATCGAGCTGGACGCCTGGCCGGCGGGCAGCCCGGCGTACGTCTCGCCGGACGATCCCGTGATCGCCAGCGGCTTCGATGCGATCGAGCGGGCCACCGGCACGCGCCCGCTGGCGATGCGAAGCGGCGGGTCAATTCCGGTGATGGCCGCGCTGGTGTCGCGAGGCACGCCGACGATCCTGTCCGGCTTCGCGACGTCCGACGACGACATCCACTCACCCAACGAGAAGATGCGGGTGCGGAACCTGGAATGGGCGTTCACAGCGGGCCGTGAGATCTTCCTGGGCCTGGAAACGGCGTTGCGCGACCGCGGGTAGGGAGTGGACGCCGTCCGTCGAAGGGGTTACGCTTGCGCGCGATGCGAATGACCTCGCGCGGAATGAGCGAATACCAGGTGCGCACGCGGCTGTACGAGCCGCCGGAGATGGTGCGTCGCCTGGAGGCCAAGCTGGCCTGCTGGAGGATCTCCAGCGCGCCGCGCATGCGCGGCGAGGATCTACGCCGCGCGTTCGAGCAGCGGCTGGACAACCGCGCCGACGTGGTCGAGGCGCCGGCGGAGGTCGTCGAGGCCGAGCACGTCCGCATCGTGGCGTAAGCGCACGGCGCCGCGGCTACGCCGTCGAGCTGCCGTTCCACGTGCGCATGGCCACGTCCACCCCGTCACGCAGTACCGACAGCGCGCAGTCTGCGCCGTCGCGCACCAGCCGGTCGACGTCGGTGCCCGGCGGGAACGGCTGCAGCACCCAGTCGGCCACCGGCCTGCGGTCGCCCCGCTCCGGCCTGCCGATCCCGATCCGCACGCGCAGGAAGTCCTGCGTGCCGATCGCCTCGGCCAGCGAGCGCAGACCGTTGTGCCCGGCCAGCCCGCCTCCCCGCTTTGCGCGCACGTCGCCCAGCTCCAGGTCGAGCTCGTCGTGGACGACGACCAGCCGCTCCGGCGGCAGCTTGTAGAACCGCAGCGCCGGCCCAACCGAGCGGCCCGACTCGTTCATGAACGTCTCCGGCACCAGCAGCGCCAGCCGCTCGTCTGAGCTGCGCAGTTCGCTGACCCGTCCGTTCCAGCGCGACCGCCAGCTCCCGCCCAGCTCGTCCGCGATCAGCTCGACCGCGCGCCGGCCCAGGTTGTGGCGCGTGTCCCGGTAGCGCGCCCCCGGATTGCCGAGACCGACCACCAGGTGGGAGAGCGACGGCTCGCGCGATCGGCGAAGCAGGCTCACCCGACGCTACTCGTCGCCTGCGGGTGCCTCCGCCGGAGTCTCGCCGTCCGCGGCCTCGCCCTCGCCGGCCTCCTCGCCCTCCTCGCCCTCCTCGCCCTCGACGCCCTCTTCGCCCTCCTCCGGCTCGAGCTCCTCCTCGGCGATGGGGGCGGTGACCGTGGCCAGCACGGTGCTCTCGGGGTCGTCCAGGAACGTCACGCCCTCGAGGCCGTCGACCTCGACCAGGCGCAGGGAGCTGCCGATCTCGAGCTCGCTGACGTCCACCACGATCTGCTCCGGAATGGCGGTCGGCAGCACAGAGATGTTCAGCTCATGGGTGGGCTGGCTGAGCACGCCGCCCATCTCGACGCCGTGCGGTATGCCCTCGATGTGGACGCGCACGACGGTGTTGATCGGCTGGTCGAGCCGCACCTCGTGAAAGTCGATGTGGATCACGCGGTCGCGGACCGGGTCGAGCTGCATGTCCTTGATCACCACGGGGTGCGTCTTGCCGGCCCCGTCGATGGTGAGGTCGATGATGGCGTGGGTACCGCCCGAGCCGGAAACGGCCGTGCGCAGGTCGCGCGCACCGACCACGATCGCCTGCGAGCCCTCGCTGCCGCTCCGCGACGTGTAAAGGACGCCGGGGATGTCGCCTGCGGCGCGCATCGCCCGCGCAAGCTTTCCGCCGCGCTCTTCCCGCAGGCGCACCTGGAGTTTCACATCAGCCATCGATCGCTCCCGAATACCGTGACGAGCCGGGCGCCTAGAACAGCTGGTTTCCGCCGTGGAAGAGGCCCGACACCGAGTCGTCGTTGAAGACGTTGGAGATGGTATCAGCCAGAATCGGCGCAACCGACAGCACCCGCACCTTGTCGGGCCGCTCGACCGCGTTCGTGGGGATGGTGTCGGTCACGACCACCTGCTTGAAGACGGATGCCTCCAGGGTCTCGAGCGCCCGCCCGGAGAAGACCGCGTGCGTGGCGCAGGCGTAGACCTCGGTGGCGCCGTGCTCGATCAGCGCCTCGCCGCCGGCGCAGAGCGTGCCGGCCGTGTCGATGATGTCGTCGATCACGACGCAGACCTTGTCGCGCACGCGACCGATCACGTTGGTCACCTCGGCCACCTGCTGCTCGGGGCGCTCCTTGGTGATCAGCGCGAAGCCTGAGCCCAGCATCTCGGAGAACTTCTTGGCCAGCTTTGCCCGGCCGGCGTCGCCGGACACGACCACGATGTCGTCGGGCGGAATGTCGCCCACCACCAGCTTGAAGTGGTCGGCCAGCAGCGGCACCGACGTCATGTGGTCGACGGGGATCTTGAAGAAACCCTGCAGCTGGCCCGCGTGCAGATCCATGGTCAGCACCCGGTCGGCCCCCGCGGCCTCGATCATGTCGGCCACCAGCTTCGACGTGATCGGCTCGCGAGGCGCGCTCTTCTTGTCCTGCCGCGAGTAGGGGTACCAGGGCATCACGGCCGTGATCCGCTTGGCCGATGCCAGGCGGGCCGCGTTGATCATGATCAGCAGCTCCATCAGCGAGTCGTTGGTCGGCGACGAACAGGACTGCACGATGAACATGTCGGCGCCGCGGATCGACTCCTCGTAGCGCACGTAGACCTCGCCGTTGGTGAAGGTCTTGAGCGTGGCCCGGCCCAGCTCGATGCCGAGGTGCTCGGCGATCTTCGCGCCCAGCTCCGGGTTGGAGCGACCACTGAACAGCATCAGCCGCTTGTGTGGCGCCCGCTCCATCCAGGTCGCGTGCAGGGAGTCGCTCACCGCCGGAGCGCTGCCCGGAACGGTGGCGAACAGCGGTATCGGCGACTCAACGCTGACGGCGCTTTCGGCGTCCATATCCTTCGATGTTGGTCTGCTTGGCACGGGCCACTCCCAGCGCGTCGGGTGGGATGTCGTTGGTGATGACCGATCCGGCGCCCGTCCAGGCACCGTCACCGATCGTGACGGGGGCGACGAAGACATTATGAGAGCTGGTGTGGACGTCCCTGCCGATGGTGGTGCGCTGCTTCTCGTTGCCGTCGTAGTTGGCGGTGATCGCACCCGCCCCGATGTTGCTGCCGGAGCCCACCTCGGCGTCCCCGATGTAGGACAGGTGCGGCACCTTCGCGCCCTCTCCGATCACCGAGTTCTTGATCTCAACGTAGGTGCCCGCCTTGGCGCCGTCCATCAGGATCGCTCCCGGGCGAAGGTAGCAGAACGGGCCGACTAGGGCATCTCGCCCGATGGTGGCGTCGACCGCCACCGCGTGCGGCCCCACCTGCGCGCCGGCACCGACGCTGGTGGCGCCGCGTAGCACGGTGAAGGGGTGCACGGTCGCATCGGCCTCGATCTTGACCCCGGGCTCGATGAACGTGCTGGCGGGATCGACGATGGTGACGCCGGCAAGCATGTGGCCGCGGTTGATCCGGGCCCGCAGCTCGGCGTCGGCCTCGGCCAGGTCGACCCTGGTGTTGACGCCCTTGGCCACCAGCGGATCGTCGTGGCGGTGGGCGTGCACGACCTCGCCGTCGGCGGTCAGGATGGCGACGATGTCGGTCAGGTACAGCTCGCCCTGGTCGTTCTGGTCGGTGACCCGGTCGAGCGCCGTCCACAGACGGTCGCTGCGGACGACGTAGTACCCGCCGTTCACCTCGCGCAGCGCGCGCTGGGCGTCATCGGCGTCGCGGAGCTCGACGATCGCCTCCACGGCTCCCCCGCTCCCGCGCACGATCCGCCCGAAGTCGCCGCCGATCGTGTCGGTGCGGTCGAACGTGAGCAGCGTGGCCGCCGCGCCCGCCTGACGGTGCGCCGCCACCATCGCAAGCAGCGTCTCCGCCTCCACCAGCGGGTGGTCGGCGTTCATGATCAGGACGTCGCCGGCAAAGCCGGACAGCGCGTCGCGGCCGGCCAGCACCGCATCTCCGGTGCCGCGCGCGCTGTGCTGGACGGCGGTCGACGCCCACCCGGGCACGAGCGCGTCCAGCTCGGGTTGATCGGGCGGGACGATCACCACGGCCGGGTCCGCCCCCAGCGGCTCCACCGCGGCCAGCGACCAGCCCAGCAACGGACGGCCGCAGGCGGTGTGCAGCAGCTTGGGCAGGCGCGACTTCATGCGCGTGCCCTGGCCGGCGGCGAGGACGAGGCAGGCGAGCGGTTGGGTCATTTCACTCAAATGGGGAGACTGGGGCGCCTGGATTCGAACCAGGGGTCGCGGGACCAAAACCCGCTGCCTTACCACTTGGCCACGCCCCATCGCCGTGCGGTCAGGCAACCACCACGAGTATAGGGATCGGGATTTCTAGGTGCGGCGCAGGTCGCCCAATAACACAAGAACCATGATCACGAGCAGGAGTGCCCCCACGATCGCGGCGAAGAAGAACAGCCCGAAGATGGCGGGCACCACGATTCCCGCGACCGCCTGTGACATCGCCACCACCCACAGCGGCCGACGCGCGGCGGGCGGCACCCGGCGGCGCAGGTAGAGGTATGACAGCACCGCGAGCACGCCCACCAGCCACATCAGCCTGAAGCCGGCGTGCCAGGCGAACGCCGCCTCGACGAATCCGACCACCACGGCGATGCGGATGCTGTTGTCGCGCACCCACCGGACCGGGCTGCGCCGCCTCGGCTTCTGCTCGAGGGTGACCTGGTCGCTTGAGAGGTTCCATTCGGCCATGCCCTAATTCTACACGGGCGCGGTGGCGATCGAGCCCGGAATCAGAGCCCCCGCAGCCTCGGCCGCGGCACGGTCACCGAACAGGCCGAACACAGTGGGGCCGCTGCCGGAGACGGCGGTGGCCAGGGCGCCGGCAGCGCGCACGGACGCGAGCGCGTCCGCGATGCCCGGACACAGCTCGATCGCCGCCTGCTCCAGGTCGTTCGCCACCAGCCCGGCCACGTCGGCCGCCGAGCGCACCGTGTGGACGCCCCGGATCAGGTCGCCGCGCACGGCTGGATAGATCTCGTTCGGCTGCGCCCGCGCGTAGACGTCGGCCGTTGCCAGCCGCTCCGGTGACGGCACCAGCAGCACCCCGAAGCTGCGCGGAAACTCCGGCAGCGGCTGCAGCACGTCCCCGCGGCCGGTGCCCAGCGCCACCTCCAGACCCGACAGGAAGAAGGGCACATCGGAGCCCAGCGATCGGGCGATCGCGTACAGCTCGTCCACCGGCCGGCGCCCGCGCAGCGCGCGCAGCACCGCGGCCGCGTCGGACGAGCCGCCGCCCAGGCCGGCCGCCACCGGGATCCGCTTGTCCACCCGCACCCGCCGCGTCTCGCCCAGCGCCTCCAGGGCACGTGTGATCAGCGTGTCCGGGAACCCCTCGACGGTGGTCGCGGGGGCCGGGTTCAGCTCGATCGTGTCGCGCAGGTCGATCGCCGCGAACAGGGTGGCGAGCCGGTGAAAGCCGTCGTCGCGGAGCGGGCCCACCCGCAGGCAGAGGTTGATCTTGGCAGGGGCGGTCAGGATCACAGCAGCTCCAGGAACTGCTCCGGCGCCAGCTGCTCGGCCCGCAGCCCGGCCAGATCGGCGGGCGCCTCCATGCCGGCCAGCCGCAGCGAGTTGCCCAGCCGTTTGCGGCGATGGGCGAACGCGGCGTGCACCACCTGCGACAGCCGCGGCCAGTCCGGCCCGGTGGCGATCGCGGAGCGCCGCTCGAACGCGACCAGCGCCGAGTCGACCCGGGGCACCGGCGTGAACACGTTGCGGGACACGGGCCGCATCGCCAGCCGCGAGCAGGACAGCTGCACCAGTACGGAGACGGCGCCGTAGGCCTTGCTGGCAGGAGCGGCGAACAGCCGGTCGGCGATCTCGCGCTGCACCATCACGCAGAACCGCTCACACACCGGCAGGGCGTCCATGATCACGGGCGTCGCCACGCTGTAGGGCAGGTTGGCGACCATCGCCGCCGGCGGGGGCCGAAGCGATCCGAAGTCGACGCGCATGGCGTCGGCGAACAGCAGCCGCACGTTGTCCACGCCGTCCAGCGTGATCGCCAGCGCCGGCTGCAGCCGGCGGTCGATCTCGATCGCATGCACCAGCCGGGTGCGCTCCGCCAGCCAGCGCGTCAGCACGCCCAGGCCCGGCCCCACCTCCAGCACCACGTCGTCGTCGCGCAGCGGCGCAACCGCGCCGATCATGCGCAGCACGTTGTCGTCGATCAGGAAGTTCTGGCCGAGGTCGCGGTTGGGCGTGATGCCGAGCTCTCGCAGCCGGGCGATGGAGGCCTGCTTGCTCACGGGCGGATCATGCCAGCGCCACCATCGCCACCCCGCCTGCCACCACCGCGGCACCCAGCACGGTGCGCGGGTCGGGCCGCCGCCACGCCAGCGCCGCGGCCAGCAGCGGCGCCACCACGATGCTCGACTCGCGCACCGCCGAGACCGATGCGGCCGGGGCCCGCTGCAGCGCCGCCAGCACGAGCGCGTAGGCAGCGAACATGCCGACGCCGGCCACCAGCGCCGACCGGCCCGCGGCCGCCCGCAGCGCGGCCGTGCCGTCGCGGGACGCGACCCAGCCCGCGTAGGCCAGCGCCGGCCACACCATCACCAGCTCCAGGTAGGGCACCGGCGAGGCGTAGCGGAGCCCGTGCTTGTCGACCAGCGTGTAGCCCGCGATCGACGCGGCCACCGTCAGCGCCAGCAGCACGTCACGGCCCTCGGCCCGGTCGCGGCTTCTGGACACGATGCCGATTCCGCCCGCCACCAGCAGCACGCCGGCCAGCTGCAGCGGCCCGGTGGCGACCCCGGTCACGATCGCCGCCGCCAGCACCAGCACCGGGGCGGCGCCGCGCGCGATCGGATAGATCACCGAGACGTCGGCGCGCCGGTAGGCCGCCGCCAGCAACACGATGTAGGCCAGCTCCAGCACGGCCGACGCGGCCGCCCACGGCGCGACACCCGCCTGCACGTCCCAGCTGGCGACGGCCAGTGGCAGGCCCACCGCGACCGAGGCCAGCATCGCCACGGCGGCGGCCGGCTGCGGGTCGCGGGCGCCTCCCACCAGCACGTTCCAGAGCGCATGCACCAGCGCCGCCGAGAGCGCCAGGGCCAGCGCGGCGGTGCTCACGGCAGCCCGAACACGCGCGCCGCGTTGCGCTCGATCAGCTCGCCCAGAGCGGCGGCGTCGGCGCCGCGCAGGCCGGCCAGGAACGCCAGCGTGTGCAGCACGTTGGCCGGCGAGTTGGGGCGACCGCGAAGCGGCACCGGGGCCAGGAACGGACTGTCGGTCTCGGCAAGCAGCAGGTCGTCCGGCACCCGCGCGGCGACCTGCTGCAGCTCCACCGCCTTGGGATACGTGACGTTGCCCGCGAACGACAGCAGGTAGCCGCGCTCCACGGCCTCATCCAGCCGCTGCGGCGAGGAGAAGCAGTGCAGCACCACGGGCACCCGCGCGCGCTCGAGCATCGGGAACGTCTCATGATCCGCGTCGCGGGTGTGGATCACGAGCGGCAGGCCCAGCTCGTTTGCCAGCTCGATCTGCGCGGCGAACACGCGGCGCTGGTCGTGGGGCGAGGCGTTGTTGCGGTAGAAGTCGAGGCCGACCTCGCCCAGCGCGACCACCCTGGGATGGGCCAGCAGCGGCCTCATGGCCTCGACATCGGCCTCCGCTGCCTCGTGCGGATGCCAGCCGACGATCGCCCACACGCCGGGATGGCGGGCGGCGAGGTCGACCGCCTGTTCGCGACCGATCGTGAGGATGCGCTCGACGCCGGCGGCGACAGCCTCGTCCACCGCGGCGTCGGGGCCTTGCTGGCAGCGCTCGAGGTGCGCATGGGTGTCGATCACTTCTCGACGCGCGGGAACAGCGGTTCAGGCTGGTGCACCTCGCTGCCGGCGGCGAGCGTGCCCAGCGCCGCCCGCTCCCACGTGATGCTGCCGGGGTCGCCGACGGCCGCCAGGATCTTCTCGGCGGACGCCGGGATGTACGGATACAGCATCACGCCAAGCGAGCGCACCGTGTCCGCCAGCGTGTAGAGCGCGTCGTCGAGCGCCCGCACCTGCTCGGGCTCGTCCGACCTGGCCAGCACCCAGGGCTGCTGCTCCTCCACGAAGCGGTTGGCCGATCGCACCAGCGTCCAGATCTCCTCCAGAGCCCCCGACAGGTCGACCGCATCCAGCCGCGCGGCCACCGACTGGTGCACCGGCTCGAGCGCGTTTCGGCCCTCCGGAACGCGACCCTCGCGGTAGCGCACGATCATGGCGGTGGCGCGCGACACCAGGTTGCCGAGGTCGTTCGCGAGTTCGCCCTCGTAGCGGCGGTGCAGGCCCTCCCAGGTGACGTCGCCGTCCTGGCCCCACTGCACCTCGCGCATCAGGTAGAAGCGCAGCGCGTCGGAGCCCAGCAGGTCGATCACCTCGAATGGGTCGATCACGTTGCCGAGCGTCTTGCTCATCTTCTCGCCGCCGGTGGTGAAGTAGCCGTGAACGAACAGGCCGCGGGGTGGCTGGTAGCCGGCCGCCAGCAGCATCGCCGGCCAGATGATGCCGTGCAGCCGCAGGATGTCCTTGGCCATCAGGTGCAGCGAGGTCGGCCAGAACTCGGACGTCACGTCACGGCCGAGGCCGTACTCCTGCGCGGTGCGGTAGTTGAGCAGCGCGTCCACCCACACGTAGACGGTCTGGCTCGGCTCCCACGGCACCGGGATCCCCCAGCTGACGGTGGCGCGGGTGAAGGAGACGTCCTCGAGCCCGCCGGCGATCATCGAGCGGGCCTCGTTGTAGCGGGCGCGGGGGCGTACGAAGTCGGGGTTGGCGTCGTACAGCTCCAGCAGCTTCGGCGCCCACTTCGAGAGCGGGAAGAACCAGTTCTTCTCCTCCACCCACTCGACGGGGCGGTTGTGGATCGGGCACAGGTTGCCGGGCTGGATGAGGTCGCCCTCGGCGTAGAAGACCTCGCAGGAGCTGCAGTAGAGGCCGGCGTAGGTGCCCTCGTAGAGGTGACCGCCGTCGTACAGGTGCTGGACGAAGTCCTGCACGCGGCGCTCGTGCTCCGGATCGGTGGTGCGGATGAAGAAGTCGTTCGACGATTCCATGGCGGTGGTCAGCCGGCGGAAGCGCTCGGACACCTCGTCGCAGAACTGCTTGGGCGGCATGCCGGCGGCCTCGGCGGCACGGGCCACGTTGCCGCCGTGCTCGTCGGTGCCGGTCAGGAAGAAGACGTCCTCGCCGCGCTGGCGGTGGTGACGGGCCAGGGCGTCCCCGGCCACGGTCGTGTACGCGTGCCCCAGATGCGGATCCGAGTTGACGTAGTAGATCGGTGTCGTGACAGAGAAGGCCATGGCAGGCGCTGCATCCTACCGGTGTGCCGCCCGGCGGCGGAACCGTCGTTGCACCGCTGTGACCGGCACATGACAGGGAATCCTGCAACGAACCGCACGCGGCCGTGACGACTCCGGCGCGGACCCGCAACGACCCATACCGGGAGGCGTCACGAACATCACCGACCCGGAACCGCCACCGCGCAGCCAGGCGGACGCGCTTCACGGGCCGGCGACGACCGGTCACGATCCCGTGCCGGACCGCCCACGGCGCCCGATCGGGTGTTTGACTCCGTTAAGAGCGCGGCAGGCGTTGCATAACTGGACAGGAGGCGTTACCCCTGGCTGCGAACGCGTGACGAACCCGTCAGGGGCCGGTGAGGCTGGCATAGATGCGGTTACGGGGCACGCCCGTCAGCTGCGATGCCAGCGCGGCCGCGCGCTTGGCGCCCACGGCCGCGGCCAGCTCGGCCAGAAGCGCCGCGTCCGGGAGCGGCTGGGCGGCCGGCTCCGCGGCCGCCAGCACCAGCGTCACCTCGCCCTTCGGAGGATCGGCGAAGCGCTCGGCCAGGGATGCCGCATCGCCGCGCTCGACCTGCTCGTGCAGCTTGGTCAGCTCGCGGCAGACGGCCATCCGCCTGCCGGGCTCGCGGTGCGCCAGGCGCGCGAGCGTGGCAGGCAGACGGCGCGGTGACTCGAATGCCACGATCGGAAGGCCCGCCGGGTCGAGCCGGTCGAGCAGGGCCGCAAGAGCGCCGGCCGAGCGGGGCAGGAAGCCCGCAAACGCGAAGCCGCCACCCGCCATCCCCGAGGCCACCAGGGCCGTGGTCACAGCCGACGGGCCGGGCAGCACCACCAGCTCGGCGCCCGCTGCGATCGCCTCGGACACGAGCCAGGCGCCCGGATCGGACACCGCCGGGAACCCCGCGTCGGTCAGCAGGCAGACGCGCTGTCCAGCGGCCACACGCCGCAGCAGCGCGGGCGTCTGGGCACGCTCGTTGTGCTCGTGCAACGCGATCAGAGGCAGGTCGATGCCGTGCCGGTGGAGCAGGGTGCGCGAGTGGCGCGTGTCCTCACAGGCGGCCACGTCGGCGCGCCGCAGCTCCTCCAGCGCGCGCAGGGTGATGTCGCCGAGGTTGCCGATCGGCGTGGGGCAGACGACCAGCGCGCCGGGCAGGTCCATGCCGGTCACAGCACCAGCGCGGCCGCGCCCAGCACGCCCGCATCGTTTCCCAGCTCCGCGGCCACGATCCGCGCGCCGGCGGTGGCCTTCAGCACGCGGCGCTCGTACTCCTGGCGGGCCGGAGCCAGCAGCGCCTCCCCGGCCGCCGCGATCCCGCCGCCGATCACCACCACGTCCGGGTTGAAGATGTTGACCAGGTTGGTGATGCCGGTGCCGAGGTGTCGGCCGACGATCGCGAACACCCGGTTCGCCTCCTCGTCGCCGGCGCGGGCACGGTCGATCACGTAGCGCGCGTCCAGGTCCTCTCCGGCCGCGCGCGCGGCCGCCAGGCCGCCGTGGGGATGATCGGAGGCGATCTGCTGGGCTGCCGCCATCACGCCAGTGGCCGAGGCCAGCACCTCCAGGCAGCCGCGGCTGTTGCAGTGGCCCTGGCAGTGCGGCCCGTTCTCGTCGATGGACATGTGCCCGAGCTCGGCACCTGACCCGATCGAGCCGCGGTAGAGCTTGCCGTCCAACACCAGGCCGCCACCCACACCGGTGCCCAGCGTCAGCATCACCACGTTGCGGGCGCCGCGCGCGGCGCCGATTCGCCACTCGGCCAGGCAGGCAACGTTGGCGTCGTTGTCGATCTCGACCGGCACGCCCAGCCGCGAGGCCATCTCGGCCTTGAAGTCGAGGTCCTCGAGCGGCACGTTGGTCGAGTCCAGCACGCGCCCGTGGCGCTGGTCGATCTGCGAGGGCAGGCCGAAGCCGACGGCCGACGGAGCGGTGTCCTTGCTCACCGATTCCACCAGCCGCTCGATCGCGCTCAGCAGCACGCCCTGGCTGCGGAGATCGGTCGGGACGGCGCTGCGGGAGACGATCTCGAGCCGATCGGACACGAGCGCGGCCTTGATCGAGGTGCCGCCGAGGTCGATTCCGACGGCAGCCTGCGGGGAGGAGTCGGGCATGGCGGTGGCTAACATAACAGCGCCGTGCCCGAGCAACTGAGGCCCAAGCCCTACCGCGTCTACCGCGGCGGGCACGTTCGCAAGGACGACCCCGACGCCGCCCGTTTCGCATTCGGGGGATCGGGCGTTGCCACGGCCGACCGCCCGGTCACGCCGCCCGGCATGACCCGTCCCGGCATGACCCGCCCCGGCGCGCCGCCGCCTCCCCCGCCGTCCCTGCCCGGCCGCCAGGTGGCGACGGTGCCGCCGCGGCGCCGCTTCCGGCCCGGCTGGAAGCGCGGCATCCTGCTCGGCGTCGGCGCCATCGTGGTGCTGCTGGTGTTCTGGCTCTACCTCGGCTACCGCTCCTTCTCGAACGAGATCGCCAAGGCCAACGCCCGGCTCGACCACAAGACCGAGAAGGCGCTGACCCCGGCCGGCAACATCCTGACCAGCCCGCAGGTGACGCTGGTGCTCGGCTCCGACAGCCGCGGCGCCAACAGCACCGCCCGCGCCGACTCGATCGTCCTGATGCGCACCGATCCGGGCAAGCACCTGATCAGCATGCTGTCGATCCCGCGCGACCTCTACGTCAACATCCCCGGCCACGGCCGCACCAAGATCAACGCCGCCTACGCCTACGGCGGGGCCCCGCTCCTGATCCGTACGATCAACTCGCTGACCGGCCTGCAGGTAAACCACATCGTGCTGGTCAACTTCGCCGGCTTCAAGGAGCTGATCGACTCGCTGGGCGGCGTCACGCTCTACAACAAGCGCAAGATCGTGTCGTCCCAGCCGTTCGACGGGCACAACTGGGTGTTTCCGAAGGGCACCATCACGCTCGACGGCCGCAGGGCGCTGGCCTACTCCCGCATCCGCCACACCACCAACCCGCAGGACACCGACATCACCCGCACCGAGCGCCAGCAGCTCGTGATGCAGTCGCTGTCGCGCCAGCTGGTGTCGTTCTCGAGCCTGCTGCACCTGCCGTCGATCGGCAGCTCACTGGCCAAGCCGCTGACCACCGACCTGTCGGCGAACGAGCTGCTCGGCATCGGCTGGGAAAAGTTCCGCGCCAGCCGCACGCTGGAGTGCCACGCCGGCGGCACACCGCAGGTGATCGGCGGCCAGGACGTGCTGCTGTCGGTGCCGCAGAACCGGCAGGTGGTGCAGATGTTCCTGGGCGAGATCGCGCCGATTCCGGCGGCCAAGGGCTCGCTCTACGACCCCGGCTGCCAGGTCAAGTAGCCGGGGCTGGGCCGGTCAGGCCTCGGCGGCCTTGGCCGGCTTCGCGTCCCCGCCGCTCTTGGAGTCGCTGCCGGCGCTCTTCGACTCGCCGCCGCTCTTGGCGCCGTCCGATCGCGACGACTTTGAGTCGGTGCCGGAATCGGCCTTCGCCTCGGCCGACGCCGCCGCCTTCTTGCCGCGCCCGTAGTCGGTCGAGTAGAAGCCCGACCCCTTGAAGTGGATGGCGACCGGGTGCAGCACGCGCTGTGCCGGGGCACCGCATACCTCGCACACCGAGACCGCGTCATCCGTGAACTTCTGGATCAGCTCGAAGCGGTGGTCCCTTTCGCAGCGGTACTCATAGATCGGCATCGTCACGAAATTCTACCAGCCACCCGTGACGCTGTTGGCAGAGTGCTGCCGGGAGTGCCAACGCCGTCGCACCCGGTAGCATGGCGCATCCGATGAGGATCGCGATCGTCACCGACTTCTACTACCCGACCCTGGGTGGGATCAGCGAGCACGTGGACGGTCAGGCCCGTGCGCTGACCGAGCTCGGCCACGAGGTGACCGTCGTCACCGGCCGCAAGCTGGGCGCGCCACCGGTTCAGGACGACGCGATGGCGGTTCCCGAGCCGACCTTCGAGGTCGCCTCCATCGGCACATCGATCCGCCTGTACGTGCCGGGTTGGGGCAACGGCGCCGAGACCACCCACACCATCGGGCCGCGGCTGGGCCGCCGGCTGGGCGCGTTCTTCCGGGGGCGTGGCTTCGACGTGGTGCACGTGCACGCCCCCTACAACCCGCAGATGCCGGCCTGGGCGATCGACCACACGCCCGACGACGCGCTCTCGATCGCCACCTTCCACAGCGTATTTCCGCAGACTCTGGGTATGGATATCCAGGCCGAGCTGATCCGGCCCGCGATCGAGCGGCTGGACGGCCGTGTGTGCGTCAGCGAGGCCTGCATCGGCTCGCTCACCCCCTACTTTCCCTACGCCTACGACGTGATCCCCAACGGCATCGACACCAACCACTTCTCGCCGGACGCAGAGCCGGTGGCCGAGCTGATGGGCGATCATCGCTCGATCGTGTTCGTGGGCCGGTTCGATCCCCGCAACGGCGTGGACACGATGATCCAGGCGTACCAGCTGCTGTTCGCCGAGCGGGGGCGGGCGGTGCGCCTGATCGTGGTCGGCGACGGCCCGCTGCGCCCGTACTACGAGCGCATGGTCAGTGACGCCGCGCGGCCCTACGTGCACTTCGCGGGCCGCCTCAACCGCAGCCGTCCCAACTACCTCGTCACCGGCGATGTGTTCTGCACGCCGTGTGATCGCGCCTCGTTCGGGATGGTGCTGCTGGAGGCGATGAGCTGCGGCCGGGCGGTGGCGGCCAGCCGCATCAGCGGCTTCCAGCTGCTGATGGAGGACGGGCGCCAGGGCTACCTGGTGCACCCGGCCAAGTCGCCGGAGCGGTTCGCCACGGCACTGGCACGGCTGCTGGACGACGACGCCTCGCGGGAGCGGATGGCTGCCGAGGGGCGCAGGACAGCGCTCGAGCGCTACGCATGGCCACAGGTCGGCGCGCAGCTCGAGAACTACTATGCCGATCTGACGGCAGGACGACGACCGGCATGGGCAAGCGCCAGGTCATCAGCCTCTTCGTAGCGCTCGCGACCGTCTGGCTGACGGGCGCGGCGGTGCTGGCGGTGGCCCTCGGCGGGCTGTTCGGCGACCTCGCGTTCGCCGCAGCGGTGCTGACGGCGCTGGTGCTGGCCTGGGCGGCGTTCACGCCCAACAACCCGCTGTTCGGCCGCGTCATCGGCGGTGGCCAGGTGCTCGCCCCGAAGGCGGCGATCACCTTCGACGACGGGCCCAGCGCCGAGTTCACGCCGCCGATCCTGGACGCGCTGGCAGAGGCCGGCGTGCGCGCCACCTTCTTCGCGCTGGGGCGCCAGGTGCGTGCCCATCCCGAGATCGCCCGCCGGATCGTGGCCGAGGGCCACGAGCTGGCCAGCCACGGCGACGACCACCGGCTGCTCACCTTCGAGGGGCCGACCGGGATCGCCCACCAGCTGCGCGCGCTGGACGAGGCGGTCGTGGGCGCAACCGGCGCCGCACCGGCGCCGCTGTTCCGAGCCCCGCATGGCTTTCGCAGCCCCTTCCTGGTGCCGGTCGCGCGCCGCCTCGGCTACCGCGTGGTGGGCTGGACTGCCGGCGTCTGGGACACGGCCAAGCCCGGCATCGAGCGGATCGTCGACCGCAGCGTGTCGCGGCTCTATCCCGGGGCGATCCTGCTCCTGCACGACGCCGACGGCTCCGGCAACGGCGACGACCGGTCGCAGACGGTCGAGGCGCTGCCGCTGATCCTTGCGGCCGGCAAGGAACAGGGCATCCAGTTCGTGACCATCTCCGAGCTGGCCGGAGAGCTGCGCCCGCACCGGCGCATGGCGCTGCGCGCGATGCTGGTGGCCACGGCAGTGGTCTGCGGCGTGCTGCTCCTGTCCACCAAGCTCGACCTGAAGGCGCTGGGCGGCGTGATCACCGACGCCAATCCGACGCTCGTGTTCGCGGCGCTGGCCGCGAACCTGGTGTCGGTGGCCGCCAAGGGTCTCACCTGGAAGGCGTCGCTGGATGCGGTCGAGGGCATCCCGGGAGCCGATGGAGAGCCGGAGGGGCGCCTGAACGTGCACTACTCAGAGGTGGTGCCGGCCATCTTCATCGGCTTCCTGCTGAACACGGTGCTGTTCGCGCGCCTGGGCGAGGTGGCACGGATCTCGGTGCTGCGGCGCAAGCTGAGCGCGCGCGGCGTCGAGGTGCCGTTGCCGACCATGGTCGGAACCCTGGTCACCGAGCAGCTCTTGTCGGGGGTGACGCTGATCGCCGTGCTGGTGGGCGTGACGGTCTTCGTCTCGGTGCCCGGCTGGGCGGTGAACCTGCTGCTGGTGCTGATCGGCGTGGTGCTGGTGATCGCCGTGGCTGCCTGTGCGATCGAGGTGTGGGCGCGCTACCGCCGCGGCAACGTGCCGACGGAGTCGGACATGGTCGAGCGCTGGTGGCATCTGCTCGGGATCAGCCTCGGCGCCCTGCCGATGGCGCTGCGCCAGGGCCAGGCTCTGTTCCGGCGGCCGCGGCTGCTGCTGTGGGCGCTGCTCACGTCGACCCTGTCGTGGCTGGCGCAGATGGTCGGCATCCTGTGGGCGCTCGAAGCCTACGACATCGAGAAGGGCATCGGTGCGGCGGCGCTGGTGTTCCTGGCGTCGAACCTGGTCGGCCTGTTCCCGATCGTGCCCGGCAACCTGGTCGTGTTCCAGGGCGCCACGTACACCGCTCTGCAGGTCTACAACGTGCCCACCAACCTCGCCATCACGTTCTCGATCGGCCTGCAGCTGATCGAAGCGGTGCTGGGCGTCGGCATCGGCTTCTTCTTCCTCAGCTACGAGGGCCTGTCAGTGGGTGAGCTGCGAGCCGAGGCCGAGGCCTCCAACAGGGTCAGAGAGCCGTCGTAGAGGGCGCGGCCGATCACGGCGCAGTCGGCACCGGCGCCGGCCACCGCAGCCACGTCGGCCGCCGACCCGATCCCGCCGGCGGCCATCAGCAGTCCCGGCACGCGCGGCCGCAGGCGCGCCAGCAGGGCGGTGTCGGGCCCGTCACCGGTTCCGTCCCGCTCGATCGCGGTGACCAGGAAGTCGCGCACGCCGGCATCGGCCAGCGACCGTACGAAGGTCTCGGCCGCGACCCCGGTGTCCTCCAGCCAGCCCGCCGCCCGCACCGTTCCCTCGCGCACGTCGGCGGCCACCGCCACACGGGCGGTGTCACGGGCCAGCCGCCCCACCAGCTGCGGCTGCGCCGCCGCCAGCGTGCCCACCAGCACCCGCGCCACCCCCAGCTCGAGCGCCTCCAGCAGCGCACGCTCGTCGCGGATGCCGCCCCCCACCTGGACCGCCATGCCGGAGTCGCCCACCAGCCGCCGGATCGCCTCGGCATGGGCGGACGAGCGCACGCCGTCGCGGGCGGCCGACAGGTCGACCACGTGCAGCAGGGTCGCACCCTGCTCCGCGTAGGTGGCCGCCACCCGGTCTGGATCGACGGGGTACTCCGTCACCCGGTCGTAGCGTCCCTGCCGCAGCCGCACCACGTGACCGTCCAGCAGGTCGATCGCCGGCACCACGCGGATCGCGGTGCCGTTATCGCGGTTTAGCATGCTAAAATGCTAGCACGATGGCAGAAGACTGGCGGGACTCGAACATCGACGACCTCTGCGACGCGCTGCTGGTGTTGCGCACGCGCGACGAGGCGGCCGCGTTCCTGCGCGACATCTGCTCGCTGCACGAGCTCGAGTCGTTGTCGCACCGCTGGCAGGCGGCGCGGCTGGTGCACGCCGGGACGCCCTACGCGCGCGTGGCATCGCAGCTGCACGCGTCCACCGCGACCGTCACCCGGGTCGCGCACTGGCTGAACCACGGCGAGGGCGGCTACCGGCTGGTGCTGGAGCGCCTGGAGGCGCAGCGATGAGCCGGCCGTTCCGGCTGGCGCTGCCCTCGAAGGGCCGCATGCACGCACCCGCCGTCGAGCTGGCGCGAGCCGCCGGCGTCGAGGTCGAGGTGAACGGCCGCGCCCTCTACCAGCACTGCTCGCAGTGGGACATCGAGGTGCTGTTCGCGCGCTCCGACGACATCCCGGCGTGGGCGGCGGACGGCGCCGTGGAGACGGCCGTGGCCGGGCGCAACCAGCTGATCGAGTCGGGCACGGATGCTCTGGAGCTGCTGCCGCTGGGCTTCGGACGCTGCCGGCTGGAGCTCGCGGTCGCCAACGCCTCGCCGGTACGACAGGCGGCCGATCTGGACGGCTGCCGGGTGGCCACCGCATACCCCTCGACGACCCGCCGCTTCTTCGCCGATGCCGGCGTCGACGTGCAGGTGGTCGCGATCCACGGCTCGGTCGAGCTGGCGCCGCGGCTGGACGCGGCGGAGGCCGTCTGCGACCTGGTGTCCAGCGGCGAGACGCTGCGCCAGAACGGGCTGCGCGCGGTCGATACGGTGCTCGAGTCGGAGGCTGTGCTGCTGGCCCGGCCGGGACTCGACGAGCGCCAGCAGGCGATCGCGCAGTCGCTGGCGACGGTGATGGAGAGCGTGATCGCCGCCCGCGGCAAGCGCTACCTGATGCTGAACGCACCGGACCGGGCGCTGCAGGTCGTGATCGACCTGCTGCCGGGGCTGGAGTCGCCGACGGTGCTGCCGCTGGCGCGCACGGGCATGCATGCGGTGCACGCCGTGGTCGACCGCCAGCAGGTGGTGGAGCTGCTGGGACCGCTGCGCGGCGCCGGCGCCTCCAGCATCCTCGTCCTGCCGATCGAGAACCTCGTCCCGTGATCATCAGGGAGGATCTGGCAGACCTCGAGCCGTACCGCTGGCAGGAGGGCTGGGAGCAGCGGATCCCGCCCGGCACCGCGGTGATGCGGCTCGACCAGAACACCCAGCCGCGGGCGCCGGCGTGGTACGCGGGCTCGGCGGCGTGGCTGGCGAGCGTTGCGGTCAACCGCTATCCCGACTCGAGCTACCTGCGGCTGCGCGAGGCGATCTCCGAGTACACGGGCTTTCCGCCTGACCAGATCGTGGCCACGGCGGGAGCCGACGAGGGGCTCGCCCTGTGCGCGCTCCTGACGCTGTCGCGCGGCGACACGGCCTATTCCCGGCAGCCCTGCTACGGCCTCTACGAGGGTGCCACCGCGCTGGCCGGCGGTGTGCTCACCGATCGGCCCGAGGGCGTGCGCCTGACCTGGGTCTGCTCGCCCCACAACCCCACCGGCGAGGACTCGCCGGGCGACGTGCCCGACCGTGACGGCGGTCTGGTCGTGATCGATCAGGCCTACATCGAGTTCGGCGGAAGCGACCTGTCGGGGCTGGTGCGGGAGCGCGACGACGTGGTGGTCGTGCGCACGCTTTCCAAGGCGTTCGCGCTGGCCGGCGCCCGCGTCGGCTACCTGCTGGCGCCGCCCGCGATCGCGCGCAAGCTCGAGGCGATCCGGCCTCCCGGGAGCATCTCCAGCTTCTCCGAGGCCCTGGCCGTGCGGGCGCTGACGGAGGATCGCGGCCTGATGAAGGCCGACGTGGCCGAGACGGTGGCCGAGCGGGAGCGGATGCGGCTTGCCCTGTCGGGGCTGGGCTGGCAGATCTCCCCATCGTCCACGAACTTCCTGTTCGCCGACCTGGGAGAGCCGATCGAGCCCTGGATCTCGCGCCTGCTGAGCGCGGGGATCGTCGTTCGCACGTTCGATGCACTGCCCACGTGCCTGCGGGTCACGATCGGCTCCCCGGCCCAGAACGACCACGTGTTGGAGGCGCTGGGCCTGGCGGCGCCGGCACCGGCGGCGGCCGGCGACCGCACCGGACGGGTGGAGCGGTCGACCCGAGAGACCCGCGTCGACGTCGAGTGGTCGCTGGACGGCAGCGGCCGCAGCCAGATCGCGACTGGCATCGGGTTCCTCGACCACATGCTGACGGCGCTCGCCTTCCACTCGCTCACCGATCTGCAGCTCAGCTGTCTCGGCGACCTGTGGGTGGACGAGCACCACACGGTCGAGGACGTCGCGATCGCCCTGGGGACGGCGCTCGACCGGGCGCTCGGCGATCGCGCCGGGATCGTGCGCTACGGCGACGCGCGAGCGCCGCTGGACGAGGCGCTCTGCCACGCGACCGTCGACCTGGGCGGGCGCGGGCACGCCGCCGTCGACCTGCCGCTGCGCGACGTGCGTGTGGGTGGGCTGCCGGCCAGCCTGGTGCCGCACTTCGTCGACTCGCTGTCACGAGCCGGACGGCTGGCGATCCACCTCCATGGCCACGGCGAGGACGACCACCATCTGGTCGAGGCGGCCTTCAAGGCGCTGGCACTGGCGCTGCGCCAGGCGGTCGCGGTCGACCCCGACCGGGCCGGGTCGCTCCCCAGCACGAAGGGAGCGATCTGATGATGGTCACGCTGATCGACTACGGCGCCGGCAACCTGCGCTCCCTGCGGGCCGCGTTCGAGCGGCTGGGAGCGACGGTGCAGGTGAGCGGCGATCCCACGGTGGTGGCCGGCGCCGAGCGGCTGGTGCTGCCCGGCGTCGGAGCGGCGGCGCCGGCGATGGCGGCGCTGCGAGGCCGCGGGCTCGACCGCGCCGTGGCCGCGTCGGCGGCGCCGCTGTTGGGCGTCTGCCTGGGCATGCAGCTGCTGTTCGGGCACAGCGACGAGGGGGCCGTCGACTGCCTGGGCCTGCTGGCGGGGAACGTGATCGCGATCGACTGGGCCGAGCGGGTGCCGCACATGGGATGGAACGACGTGGTCGGAGACGGGCAGCCGGCGGTCTGCTACTTCGCGCACTCGTTCGCCGTCGACTGCGACGATCGGCTGGTCGCCGCCCGCACCGCGATCGACGGCCGCCAGGTTCCGACTGTCGTTCGGTCGGGTCGGCTCAGCGGCGTTCAGTTCCACCCCGAGAAGAGCGCGTCCGACGGCCGCCGGATGCTGGAGCGCTGGCTTGCTGCGTAAGCGCGTGATCCCCTGCCTCGACGTCCGCGGCGGCCGGCTGGTGAAGGGCATCAACTTCGAGAGGCTGCGCGACTGCGGCGACCCGGTCGACGCGGCGACGCGCTACGCCGCGGACGGCGCAGACGAGATCGTGTGGCTGAACATCGCCGCAGGCGAGGAGAGCTGGACGGCGCTCCTGCGCGCGGTCGAGCGAGCAGCCGAAACGGTCGACGTGCCCCTGTGCGTGGGTGGCGGCGTGTCCGGGACGGCCCGGGGCCGCGAGCTGCTGCTGGCCGGCGCCGACAAGATCAGCGTCAACACCGCGCCACTCGACCGGCCCGCGTTGATCGCCGAGCTGGCCGAACGCTTCGGCAGCCAGTGCGTGGTGGTGGCGATCGACGCCGCCCGGCGCAACGGCGGCTGGCAGGCCCACGCCAGCGGCGGCCGCCGCCCGACCGACCGCGACGCGGTGGCCTGGGCGCGAGAGGCGGCCGAGATGGGGGCAGGCGAGCTGCTGGTGACGAGCATCGACAGCGACGGCACCCACCGGGGCTACGACCTGGAGCTGCTGCGGGCGGTGTGCGAGGCGGTGCGTGTGCCCGTGATCGCCTCCGGCGGCGCCGGTCGGCCGGCCGACATCACAGCGGCGCTCGAGACCGGTGCCTCGGCGGCGCTGGCGGCATCGATCTTCCACGACGGCACATATCCGATCCATGAGGTGAAACGGGAGGTGGCGGCATGCGGCCTGCCGATCAGGATCTGACGCTTGAACCGGGGCAGCTGGTCACCTGCGTCGTCCAGGACGCCCAAAGCGGCGACGTGCTGATGGTGGCCTGGGCCGACCAGCAGGCGCTGGACGCGACCCGCGAGACCGGCCGCGCGCACTTCCACTCGCGATCGCGCAACCGGCTCTGGAAGAAGGGCGAGTCGTCCGGCAACACGATGGTGGTGGAGTCGATCACACCGGACTGCGACGGCGACACGCTGCTCATGCGCGTGCACCCGGCCGGGCCCGCCTGCCACACCGGCGAGCAGACCTGCTTCGGGCCGCGACGGTTCGACCCACGGCCGGCCGTGCTGGCCGAGCTGGCGGCCGTGATCGAGTCGCGCCGCGGCGGCACCGGGGACAGCTACGTGGCCGGCATGCTGGGCTCGGCGCGGGCGGCGTCCCAGCGCAAGGTCGGCGAGGAGGCCGTCGAGGTGCTGCTCGCGGAGACAGGCAGCCCGGAGCTGGTGGCCGAGGTGGCCGACCTCTGGTTCCACTCGATGCTGCTGCTGGCGCGGGACGGGATCGACCCGCTGGGGCCGCTCGAGGTGCTGCGGCAGCGCCGGGGGTGAGCGTGTGCCAGTAAGGTTTCGGCGTGCTGATGCGGCTGACCGCCCTGCTTGCGATCGTGCTCGCGACCACCGCCTGTAGCGGCGGTTCCTCCGGCGCCACCTCCGCCGGCAGCCAACCCTCGGCGCCCACGGCCACGGCGCTGCCCGCCTCGGGCACGGTCAAGCTGTCGGACGGCATCACCTACACGGTGGCCGCGCCCGGCGCCACGCTTCGGCTGGACAACCTGGCGCTGCGCATCATGGGCCTGCGCTGGCAGAAGCACGTGCCGGTCACGTTGACGCCGCCCGGCACGCGCATCTTCGCCGTGTTCACCGTTGCCATCACCAACAACAGCAGCCAGGTCGCGACCGTGGAGGCGACGCAGGTGTGGCTGCGCACCACGCTCAACCACACCTACCTGGCCGCCGCCGGCGCCAACACGCCGCGCCCGCTGATCGGCCGGCAGCTGCAGGCGAGCGAGCGCGCCATCGGCACGGTGGCCTTCCCGCTGCCCGGCAGGCAACCGGGCGGGTTGCTCGTCTACCGGTTCGGCGACACCCCTGCCGGCGCCCGTCACGTCGGCATCGCCCGCTACCGCTGATGTCGCTCGACGAGTATCGCCGCAAGCGACGGCCCGGGCGGACGCCCGAGCCGGCGGGTGGCGAGGCGCGGCCGGCGGAGGGCGGCCGGCCGGTATTCGTCGTGCAGCGACACGACGCACGGCGCCTGCACTACGACCTGCGGCTGGAGATGAACGGCGTGCTGGCCAGCTGGGCGCTGCCCAAGGGCCTGCCGCTCGAGGTCGGCGAGCGCTACCTGGCCGTGCACACCGAGGACCACCCGATGCAGTACGCCACCTTCTCCGGCGTGATCCCCAAGGGCCAGTACGGCGCGGGCACGATGGAGATCTGGGACCAGGGCAGCTACGAGCTGGTCGAGCGCAAGCGCGACGGCGGGCTCACGGTACGGCTGGCCGGGGAGCGGCTGCAGGGGCTGTGGACGCTGGTGCCGGCCCACATGGGCGGCGACGAGAAGAACTGGCTCGTGATCAAGAAGCGCGACTCGCCGGAGCAGGTGGCGCGGGCGGCGCCGGCCGGCTACGCGCCGATGCTGGCGACCCCGGCCGACCGGCTGCCCGGTCGCGGGCGCTGGCTGCACGAGGTGAAGTGGGACGGCTACCGGGTGGTGGCGCGGATAGAGGGCGGCGTCGCCTCGCTCACCAGCCGGCGCGGCGTCGACATGGGCGTGCGCTTCGCCGCCGTGGCGCGGGCGCTGCCCCACGCGCTGCGCACATCCGACTGCGTTGTCGACGGCGAGCTGTGCATGCTGGACGAGGACGGCCGGCCCAGCTTCTCGCTGATGCAGCGAGGGGAGGGATCGCCCGCGTACTACCTGTTCGACCTGCTCGAGCTGGAGCGCAGGCCGCTGATCGACCAGCCGCTGGAGCAGCGGCGCGAGCAGCTGGCCGAGCTGCTGGTGGAGGGCAACCCGCTGGTGCGGCTATCGGCCGGATTCGAGGACGGGGCGGCGCTGCTTCGGGCCGTTGTCGCGCAGAACCTGGAGGGCGTGGTGGCCAAGCGGCTAGGCTCGCCGTACCGACCGGGACGACGAACTGCGGACTGGGTGAAGGTGAAGACGCGACAGGATGGTGAGTTTCTGGTGCTTGGCTGGACGGCCGGCCAGGGATCACGAGAGGCGCTGGGCGCGCTGGTGCTGGGCGAGGGCGAGGGCAAGCACCTGGCCTGGGTCGGCAACGTCGGCAGCGGCCTGGACGAGCGCAGCATCGGCGAGCTGCTGCGCCGGATGGAGCCGCTGCGTGTGGCCAGGCCGCCGCTCGATCCGGTGCCGAAGATGCCCAAGACGCCGGCCAGGCTGGTGACGTGGATCGAGCCGCGGCTGGCCGTGAAGGTGCAGTTCACGGAGCGCACGCGCGACGGCCGGCTGCGGGCGCCGGTGTTCCTGGGGATGGCCGAGGAGCGCACGCCGCGGCGCCGCTCGCGGGTCACGCTCTCGAACCCCGACAAGGTGTTCTTCCCGGACGAGGGCATCACCAAGGGCGACCTGTTCGCCTACTACGAGGCCGTCTCGGAGGTGGTGGTGCCGCACCTGCACGACCGCCCGTTCACGATGCTGCGCTACCCGGACGGCATCACGGGCAAGAGCTTCTTCCAGAAGGACGCCCCCAGCCACCTGCCCGCGTGGGTGCGCACCTACACCCACGACGGGATCCGCTACATCCTGGTCAACGACGCCGATACGCTGGCCTGGGTGGTGAACATGGGATGCATCGACCTGCACCCGTGGCTGGCCCGCCGCGACCGGCCCGATCGGCCGGATCTGGTGATGTTCGACCTCGACCCGGCCGAGGGCGTGCCGTACTCGACCGTGGTCGAGGTGGCGCTGCTGGTGCGCCAGGCGCTGTCGGCGCTGAAGCTGGAGGGCGTCCCCCGCACCAGCGGCGGCAAGGGTATGCACATCCTGGTGCCGATCCAGCGGCGCACCGACCAGTCCGGCGCGCGCGCGTTCGTGGCGGCGGTGGCGCGGGCGCTGGCGCGCACGCACCCGGACCTGATCACGACCAAGTGGAAGAAGTCGGAGCGGCACGGCGTGCTGGTCGACGCCAACCAGAACGGGCTGGGACGGACGACGGCTGCCGCGTACTCGGTGCGGCCGCAGCCGGGGGCCACGGTGGCCACGCCGCTTCACTGGGACGAGCTGACGCCGGACCTCGATCCCACGGCGTTCACGATGGAGGCCGTGATCGAGCGGGTCAGCCGGCTCGGCGACCTCGCGTCGCCGTTGCTCGGCCGCCGCCAGCGCCTGCCTTAGCGGCCGGCTTGGCCGGGCTCTTCTTCTTGGCCGGCTTCTTGACCTCGTCCAGCGACGCCTGCAGGGCGGCCAGCAGGTCGGGCGCGGCCGGTGCCTCGCTCTCGACGGCGCGCTTGACGCCCTCGCCGCTGCGCTTGGCCTCGATCACGCCCATCAGCCGCTCGCGGTACTCGTCGTGGTACTTGTCCGGGTCGAACGTCCCCTGGTACTGGCCGATCAGCTGCATGGCCATCTCCAGCTGGCGCTTGTCGACCTTGGCGCGGTCCGGCGCGATGCCGTCGATCGGGCGCACCTCGTCGGCGAAGAACATCTTCTCGAGGGTGAGCACGCCCTCGCGGACGCGCAGGCAGCCGAGGTTCTCGCGCTCGTGGAAGACGTAGGTCGCGACCGCCACCAGGTCGGCCTGCTCCATCGCCTTCACCAAGAGCGCGTAGACCGGCTCGGCCGAGTCCTCGGTGGGGCCGAGGTAGTAGGTGCGCTCGAAGTAGATCGGATCGATCTCCGCCGCCGGCACGAAGTCATGGATGGTGATCGTCTTGTACGTCTCCGGCGCGGCCGCCTCGAAGTCCTCGTCGTTCAGGAAGACGAACTCGTCCTCCTCGACCTGGTAGGCCTTGACGATCTCCTCGTTGGGGACGGGCTCGTCCTCGAGCTTGCAGATCTTCTGGTAGCCGATGCGGCCGCCGTCCTTCTCGTGGATCAGGTTGAACTTCAGGTTCTGCTCGCTGATCGCCGCGTACATGCGCACGGGCGCGTTCACCAGGCCGAAGCTGATGCTCCCGCTCCATACAGCTCGTGGTCTCGCTGAAGCCATCTCACCTACACGATAGGGGAAAACCGGATTCTGGCAACACGGCCAGAATCCTGCTCCGCCGGCACGCTTGGGCTCACACCGCTTTCGTGACGGCGGGTCACACCTCGCGCGCCAGCAGGTCGTCGATCGTCTCGCGCCGCTGCACCAGCCGCGCGTGGCCGTCGGACACCATCACCGCCGCGGGCCGCGGCAGCTGGTTGTAGGTCGATGCCATGCTGGCGTTGTAGGCGCCGGTTGCCGGCACCGCCAGCAGGTCGCCCGGGTGCAGCTCGGGCAGCTCGATCCGCTCGATCAGGACGTCGCCGGACTCGCAGTGCTTGCCTGCGATCGCATATACCGTTCGCCCCTCCTCGTCCGGCCGGTCGCAGACGACCGCCGTGTAGCGCGCGCCGTACAGCGCGGGCCGCGGGTTGTCGGACATGCCGCCGTCCACCGCTGCGTACACCGTGCCGTCGGCCGCGCGTTTGATCGACCCGACCCGGTACAGCGTCGTCCCGGCCGGCCCGGCGATCGAGCGGCCCGGTTCCACCACCAGCTCCGGCATCGGCAGCCCGTGTGCGATCAGCGCGTCGGTCAGGTGCGCGCAGATCGCCTCCAGCGACGGCTGGATCTCGAGTTCGATGTCGCCCGGCGCGTGGGCGATGCCCAGCCCGCCGCCCAGGTCGAGCACCGGCAGCTCGCCCAGCCCGTGCTCCTCGATGAACGCGACCAGCCAGTCGACAGCGCTCGCGTACGTCCCCAGCTGGTTGATCTGCGACCCCAGGTGCACGTGGAAGCCGGCCGGCTGCACGTGCAGCAGCGACCCCGCGCGGTCGAGCGCGTCCAGCGCGTCAGGAGCCGCGAACCCGAACTTGGAGCCGTGATGTCCGGTCCTGATCTTTTGGTGCGTGTCGGCGTCGATGCCGGGCGTGACGCGCACCAGCACCGGCTGCACGCGGCCGGCCGCGGCCGCCAGCAGCTCCACCTGGTCGAACTCGCCCATGTGATCGACGACCACCAGCCCGCATCCGGCCTCGATCGCCGACAGGTCGGCGTCGGACTTGTTGTTGCCGTGGACGATCACCGACTCCGGCGAAGCGCCGGCACGCAGCGCCGCCGCCAGCTCGCCGGCCGAGGCCACGTCGGCGCCGAGCCCCTCCCCCACCACCGCCGCGATCACCGCCACCGTGGCGTTGGCCTTGCAGGCGTACACCGCCCGCGAGGCTCCTGGGTAGCTCTCCAGCCCCGCCAGGTAGGCCCGCGACCGGGCCCGCAGCTCGAGCTCGTCGTAGACGTACAGCGGCGTCCCGAACTCGGCCGCCAGCGCGGATGCCGCGACGCCGCCAAGCAGCAGCTCGCTCACAGCGCTGCGACCGCCGCGCGGGCCGCCGCCAGCTGCGCACGCAGGTCGTCCGGCGCCAGCCGGCCGGCCGCGGCCTGCTCGGCGGTCGGCTCGGCAAACCGCTCGCCTGCGGCCACCCGCCCCGCCACCAGCGCGTGCGCCTCGCGGAAGGGCAGACCCTCGCGCACCAGCTGTTCGGCCAGATCTGTCGCGACCGTGCGCCCGTCCCCGGCCGCCGCAGCCATCCGCTCGCGGTCGAAGCGCAGCCCGCGCACGCACACCGTCAGCGCCGTCAGCGACCCGGTCAGGTCGTCGACCTGGTCGAAGCTGGCACGCTTGTCCTCCTGCAGGTCGCGGTTGTACGCGAGCGGCAGCCCCTTGAGGGTGGACAGCAGCCCGGTCAAGCGCCCGATCGCGGTGCCGGCCTTGCCTCGCACCAGCTCCGCGGCGTCCGGGTTCTTCTTCTGCGGCATCATCGAGCTGCCGGTCGCGGCGCTGTCGTCCAGCTCGGCGAAGCCGTACTCGGCCGATGTCCACAGCACCAGCTCCTCGCCGATCCGCGACAGGTGCACCATCGCCAGGGCGGCCGCATAGCAGAGCCCCGTCAGGTAGTCGCGGTCGGACACCGCATCCAGCGAGTTCGCAAACGAGCGGGCGAAGCCCAGCTCCGCGGCCACCCACTCCGGATCGAGCGGCAGGCTCGAGCCGGCCAGCGCGCCCGCGCCCAGCGGGCACACGTCGGCCGCCTCGCGCACCTGGGACAGTCTCCGGCCGTCGCGGGTCAGCGCCCAGACGTGAGCGGCCAGATGCTGGCCCAGCCACACCGGCTGTGCCCGCTGGCCGTGCGTGTAGCCGGGCAGCACGGCGTCGCCCTCGGCATCGGCGCGGTCGAGCAGCGCGGTGGCCAGCTCACGCACGCCCTCGATCAGATCCCCGCAGGCCCCCTTAGCCCACAGCCGCATCGCGGTCTGCACCTGGTCGTTGCGGCTGCGGCCGGCGTGGACGCGCGGCCCCAGCTCGCCCAGCAGCCGCTCGATCGCCGAGTGCACATCCTCGTCGCGCGCGTCCGGCTCCACCACCACCGAGGCCAGCGCCGCCACGATCGCGTCGGACTCAGCCGGGTCGATCAGTCCCTGGCGGGCCAGCATCCGCACGTGCGCGGTGCTGGCGCGCAGGTCGTATGGCAGCAGCCGCCGGTCGACCGCCAGCGAGGCGGTGAAGTCGAGGATGGCAGGATCGAGGCCGCCGGACAGGCGGCCGGACCACAAAGGCTCGGTCACACCTCGATCGTATCCGGCTGCGTGGCCGCGGCCCAGGTCTTGGTCGGCAGCGACCACACGTGGATGAACCCGGCGGCTGCCCCGTGGTGGAAGCTGTCGCCCTCCTCGTAGGTGGCCAGGCCGTGGTCGTACAGCGACCCCTCGGCCGTCCGCCCCACCACCGCGCAGCTGCCGCGATAGAGCTTGACCTTGGCGATTCCCGTGACCGACGCGGTGACGTGCTGCATGAACGCCTGCAGCGCCGCCCGCAGCGGCGAGTACCAGAGGCCGTTGTAGATCAGGGTCGCGTACTGCAGCGCCAG
>DATIOK010000034.1:0-7302 GCA_035473255.1 Gaiellales bacterium | reverse complement strand
GTCTGGGCGTCCAGCCCGCCTTCGACGCCGGGGGGCAGCGCGCCGGTGCCGTGGGCGTACAGCGCGATGTCCGCCACCGTCGCAACCTGCGACGGGTCGCTGCCGTCGCCGTTGACCCAGGCGCCGTTCGACCAGGTCAGCGTCTCCGGCGCGGCACCGAGCTGCATGCCCGCCAGCAGCTGCGCCTTGTCGCGGATCTTGCCGGTCGTCCTTGAGATGGCCGCGGCCGTGCCCGCCGACGTGGGGCTGGTGTTGTAGCCGTGACCGGTGCCGAAGCGGTCGGTGTCGGCCGGCACCACCTTCACGTCCAGCGCCGGCACGCCCAGCTCCTCACCGACCAGCCGGGCATAGGCGGCCTCGTTGCCGTCGGCATCCGTGGTCAGGCTGAGCACCATCTTGCCGGTCGGGTGGACGCGCAAGAAGACCGCGCGATATGCCTCGTTAGCCACTCTGGATCTCCTCGTGCTCGGGGGTCGCTGCCGACGCGCGACGCTGGCGCTCCTGGTGTGCCGTCAGCGCATTGTGCTCCTCCAGGTCGCAGAATGCGGGCTGCGGGCCGCCCTGCGGGTGGGCGGGCGCGGCCGGCCGCTCACAGCCCGGGTAGATGCAGATCTTGGTCGTGCCCTCCGGCATCCCTCAATCTCCTTTGAGTCGTCACTGATCCTCGGTCACCCATCCCGGGGTGGTGTTGCCCCTGCTGGGGCCGTAGCCGCTCGGCATCGCGACCGAGCTGCCCGGCACCGGGGTGGCACTGGCCCAGGAATCCTCCCACTCCCGATCGCCGGAGTCCACGACCAGCGCGGGCGCCTGCCACGAATCCGCCCCGATCGCCTCCACCACCTCGTGCAGCGCCGCGAAGCTGTGGCCGCTGACCAGCGCGTCGCAGAACGGCAGCGCAGCCACCATGCCGCCGGCCTGCACCGTGAAGGAGCTCGCGCCGCTGCGCGGATTGACCCACACGATCCTGTGCGCCAGCCGCGACAGACGCTGCATCTCGCGGGCCACCAGCGCCGGGTCGCCGCGCTCCCAGCCGTCCGACAGGATCACGACCACGGCGCCGCGGGCCATCCCGCGGCGACCGTGGCGATCGTTGAACGCTTGCAGCGCGTCGCCGATCCGCGTCCCGCTCGACCAGTCCGGTGCGGCCGCGGCCGCGCGCTGGATCGCGCGCTCCGGATTGCTCGATGCGAGCGCCCGCGTCAGGCGCGTCAGCCGGGTCGCAAACACGAACGCCTCGGCGTCCGGGCCGCTTGCGGCGGCGCAGGTCAGGAACTGCAGGTAGGCACGCGCGTACGGCTCCATCGAGCCCGAGATGTCGCAGAGCATCACCAATCGGCGGCGGGTCACGCGTCGCTGCCTGCGTGCCAGCCGGATCGGATCGCCGCCGGTCCTGCGGGCGGCCCGCAGCGTGCGGCGCATGTCGATCTGACGCCCCTGCCGCCCGCTCCGGTAGCGGCGCGTCGTGCGCGGCGGAGTCGACAGCCGCAGGCCCGCCATCAGCCGGAAGAGCTGCGCCAGCTCGTGCGGCTCGAGCGCGTCGAACCGCTTGCCGGCCAGACGCTCCTCTGCGCTGGCCAGCGCAAGCGGCACGTCCAGGGCACCATCGTCGTCATCGGGCGCGCCGCCGGAGGGCGCCGACGACCACAGGCCCTGGCGCTCGTCCGGTCCGGCGCCTTCCCGCGGTGAGGTCGAACCCTGTGGCGCCACGTGCTCGTCCGGGGCGGTGGCCGCTGTTTGCGGCTGTTCGGGCTGGAACGCGTCGCCCACCGACCGGCCGCCGAATACCGACCGGAACACCGAGTCGAAGACGGCCACCTGCGCCGGATCCGACACCAGCACGGCCCGCGCCGTCCAGTACAGCCGCCGCCGCGAGACCGGTCGCACCAGGGCCAGCGCCCGCGCCAAGTCGGCCGCGCGGGCTGCCGTCACCGGTAGGCCGGCGTCGTGCAGCCGCCGCGTGAACGCGCCCGCAACCGCCGGCAGATCGACGTGGATCGTCTCCACCCCGAACGGCGTCGCTGGGCCGGCCTCGTCAGTCACCGCTGCCCACCAGATGTTCCAGGCCCTCGGCCCGAACGGCGTCCTGGTCCTCCTCGTACTTGAGCACGGAGCCGAGCGTGCGATCGACCGCGGCGGCGTCCAGCGCCTCGACGCCGAGCAGGTTGAGCGCGGCCAGCCAGTCGATCGCCTCGGCGATGCCGGGCGGCTTTTGCACATCCGAGTCGCGCATACGCGAGACCGCGTTCGCGACCTGGACAGCCAGCGCCTGCGACGCTCCCGGCACCCGGCGGCGCACGATGTCCACCGCCCGCCGCGGATCGGGGTAGTCGATCCAGTGGTAGAGGCACCTGCGCTTGACGGCGTCGTGCAGGTCGCGCGTGCGGTTGGACGTCAGCACGATCACCGGCGGGTGGGTGGCTGCGATCGTCCCAATCTCCGGGATCGTCACGGCCGCTTCTCCCAGCAGCTCCAGCAGGAACGCCTCGAAGTCGTCGTCGGCGCGGTCGATCTCGTCGATCAGGAGCACCGCGGGCCGCGGGCCGGGATGCTCGAGCGCGCTCAGCAGCGGCCGCCGGATCAGGTAGTCGGGGCCGAACAGGTCGTCCTCGCCGAGCGGCGAACCCGTCGAATCGGCCAGGCGGATGCGCAGCAGCTGGCGCGGGTAGTTCCACTCGTACAGCGCCTCGGCCGCGTCGATGCCCTCATAGCACTGCAAGCGCATCAGCGGGGTGTCGAGCACGACCGCCAGCGCTTTGGCGGCCTCGGTCTTGCCGACGCCCGCCTCGCCCTCTAGCAGCAGGGGCTGCGGCAGCCGCACGCCCAGGAACATCGATGTCGCCAACGACTCGTCCACGAGGTAGTCGGCGTCGGCCAGACCGCGCGCCAGCGTCTCGATGTCGGGCACCGCGTGGCGCAGCTCGTCCGCCGCCGCGCCGGTGTCGCGGGGCTGGCTCACGCCACCTCCTCCGCCGACGCCAGCAACGCCCGGTAGTCCTCATCGGTATCGACGTCGGGCGGGATGCGGCCGGCGATCGGCACCTCGACGGCATCGGCCGCCCGCCGGTCGAGCATCCGCCACACGCCCCGGTCCCCGTGCAGGTCGGCCAGCTCAGCGAAGCAGCTGCGATCGAACGCGATCGGGTGCCCGAGCCCGTCCTGGTAGCGGCACGCGGCCAGCGGGGCATCGCCGCGTCCGGCCACCAGCGCGGCCACCGTCGACGCCGTCACGCCCGGCTGGTCGCCGAGCATCAGCACCAGCAGCTCGCAACGCGGATCGATCACGGCCAGGGCGGCGGCGATCGACGATGAGCAGCCGCTGCCGTACGCGTCGTTCACCACCACGTCGGCGGCGTCCAGGTCGACGGCACCGCGCACGTCCTCCGCGGCGGCGCCGATTGCCACCACCAGCTGGTCGAAACGGCAGCTCCGGGCCACACCCACGACGTGGCCGAGCAGCGTGGTGCCCGCGAAGGGCAGCAGCTGCTTGGGCCGGCCCAGGCGGCTGGAGCCACCGGCGCCGAGCACCAGCCCGGCCACGAATCCGTCAGTCGGCGAGCCGGGCATGCCCGTGCTGTGCCTCGTACTTTGACCTGCAGCCGTCGCAGCAGAAGTAGATTGTCTCGCCGTCGCGCGTCAGGGACGGCGTGCCGGCCACGGCCGCCACCGTCATCCCGCAGATCGGGTCGACGGCCAGGCGCGGCGAGCCGGGGGCCGGCTCACCGGCATCGGCCGGATCACCGCGTCGATGCACCGGGGCGGCGCCGCCATTTCGCACGGCGATGATGCGGGCCAGGATCGACAGCGCAATCTCGGCCGGCGTGCGGGCGGCGATGTCGATGCCGGCCGGCACGTCGATCCGGGCCAGCAGCTCGTCCGGCACGCCGTCTCCTCGCAGCTCGGCCAGCACGCCGGTGCCGCGCTTGGGGCTGGCCACCAGGCCCACGTAGGGGAGGCCCGACTCGAGGCCGCGCCGCAGCGTGTGCATCTCGTCGCGCCCGTGCGCCGCCACAATCAGCGCGATCCCGTCGCTGTGCTGGTCGACCCGGTCGCCGTCAACCGCCACCATCTCGAAGCCCACCTCCGTCCCCAGCCGCATCACGGCGGAGGCGATCGGCGTCTCCCCCACCACCAGGATGGCGGGCGCCGGCAGCACCGGCTCCAGGAACAGCTCCACCGCGCCTCCGGATAGGCACGGGTTCTGGACGGTGACGGTGCCGTCGTCGTCGACGTGGTCGGCCACCTCGGCCTGGCCACTGAAGGGCAGGATCCGCAGCAACGTGGCGTTCCCGCTCTCGAGCGCGCGCAGCGAGTAGGCGCGGACGCTGTGCTCGGTGCAGACGCCGCCGACGAAGCCCTCGATGGTGCCATCGGCCAGCACCAGCGCCACCGCGCCGGCCCGCACGCTGGTGGGCGCCTGCGCGCGCACCACCGTCGCCGTCACGAACGGGACGCGCTCGGCGGCGAGCTCCTGGGCCCGCCGAGACATGGCGGCGGTGATCACTGGGGCGGCTCCGCCCGCCCTTGCATCGCCGCCCACACGCGGGCCGGGGTGCACGGCATGTCGATGTGGGCGACGCCGTGGGTCTCGTACAGGGCGTCGATCACGGCGTTCACGATGGCCGGCGGCGAGCCCACGTTGGGCGACTCGCCGACGCCCTTGGCGCCGAGCGGATGGTGCGGGCAGGGTGTGACCGTCTCGCCCAGCTCGAAGTCCGGGCACTCGAGCGCGGTCGGGATCAGATAGTCCATGAACGACGAGTTCAGGCAGTTGCCCTCCGCGTCGAAGCTGAGCAGCTCCATCAGGGCGATGCCGACGCCCTCGGCCAGCCCGCCGTGGATCTGGCCGTCCACGATCATCGGGTTGATCCGCACGCCGCAGTCGTCGACGGCGATGAAGCGCCTGATCGTCACCTGGGCGGTGTCGGGATCGACGTCCACGACGGCGATGTAGGCGCCGTAGGGATACGTGAGGTTGGGCGGGTCGTAGATCACCTGGGCGTCCAGCCCGCCCTCCATGCCCTCGGGCATCGGCTCGCCGCTGTAGGCGCGCACGGCGATGTCCTCGATCATGGCGCCCTTCTCGGGATCGCCCTTGACGTACCAGCGACCCTTCTCCCAGGCCAGGTCCTCCGGCCTCGTCTCCAGCATCGTGGCGGCGATCAGCCGCGCCTTGTCGCGCACCTTGCGCGACACCACGGCCACGGCCGCGCCCGACACCGGCGTCGAGCGGCTGCCGTAGGTGCCGAGGCCGTAGGGCGACTTGTCGGTGTCGCCGTGCCGCACCTCGATGTCCTCCGGCGGGATGCCCAGCTCCTCGGCCACGATCTGCGCGAACGTGGTCTCGTGGCCCTGGCCCTGCGTCTGCGCGCTGATGCTGACGACGGCCTTGCCGGACGGGTGCACGCGCAGGTCGGCACCGTCGTTCATCGCCAGCCCGAGGATGTCCATGTGCTTGCGCGGGCCGGCGCCGACGCCCTCCGTGAAGAACGCGACGCCGATCCCCATCAGCTCGCCCCGCTCCCGCTTCTCGCGCTGCTCGCGGCGCAGATCGTCGTAGCCGGCGATGTCCATCGCCACCTTCATCGTCTCGGCGTAGTTGCCGGAGTCGTACGTCCAGCCGGTGGTGGTCTCGTACGGGAACTGCCCGGGTGCGATGAAGCTGCGCATCCGCAGGTCGATCGGATCGGCCTTCATCTCCAGGGCCAGCGCATCGACCATCCGCTCCACCAGGTAGACCGCCTCGGTGATCCGGAACGAGCAGCGGTAGGCGACGCCGCCCGGCGCCTTGTTGGTGTAGACGGCCTTGACCTTCACGTGCGAGGCCTGCAGGTCGTACGACCCGCAGACGATGTGGAAGAAGCCGGCCGGGAACTTGGTTGGTTGCGCGGTCGAGTCGAAGGCGCCGTGGTCGGCGATCACATCCACCCTCAGGCCGGTGATCTTGCCGTCCTTAGAGCACATCTCGGCGCGCATCACGTAGTCGCGCGCGAAGCCCGTCGAGACCAGGTTCTCGGTGCGGTTCTCGATCCACTTGACCGGGACGCCGGCCACGATCGAGCCGGCGATGGCGCAGACGTAGCCCGGGTAGACCGGCACCTTGTTGCCGAAGCCGCCGCCGATGTCCGAACAGCGGATCCGGATCATGTGCTCGGCAAGGCCGGCCACGTGCGCGTAGACGGTGCGGTGCGCGTGCGGCGCCTGGTTGCCGTTCCAGATGTTGAGCTGGCCGGTCTTCGGGTCGAAGTCGGCGACGATGCCGCAGGTCTCGAGCGGCGCCGGATGGCAGCGCGGGTAGATGATGTCTCTGCTGACAACGGTGTCGGCCTCGGCAAACGCCTTATTGGTGGCCTCCTCGTCGCCGGCCTCCCAGGTGGGGCTGGCCAGGTTGTCGCGCTGGCCGGCCTTGTCGTCGCGGATCAGCGGCGCATCGGGGTCGAGCGCCTTGCGCGCGTTCACGATCGCCGGCAGCGGCTCGTATTCGACGTCGATCAGCTGCAGCGCGTCGTTGGCCGAGTACTCGTCGGTCGCGATCACGAACGCGACCTCCTGGCCCTGGAAGCGCACCTTGTCGCCGGCCAGCACGGCCTGCGTGTCGTACGAGATGGTCGGCATCCAGGCCAGGCCCAGTGTCTCCAGATCCTTGGCGGTGACGACGGCGGCAACGTTGGGATGGGCCAGCGCCCGGGAGGTGTCGATCGAGACGATTCGGGCGTGTGCATAGGGGCTGCGCAGGATCGCGCCGTGCACCATGCCGGGCAGCCTGATGTCGTCCAGGTAGGTGCCCTGGCCGCGGATGAAGCGCGCATCCTCCTTGCGCTTGAGCCGGCCAAAGCCGATCGGCCGTTCGGTGGACGGGCTGGGAAGGTTCTCGACGGTGGCCATGCTCATCCCTCCCTGTTCGCGGTGGCGGCTTCGTGCTCGGCAGCCCAGCGCACCGCGCTGACGATGTTCTTGTACCCGGTGCAGCGGCAAATCGCGCCCGAGATTGCGACCCGGATCTCATGATCGGTCGGATCGGGGTTCTCGTCCAGCAGCGCGCGCGTCGTCATCAGCATCCCGGGGGTGCAGAAGCCACACTGCAGCGCATGCCGCTCGTGGAATCCCATCTGGATCGGATCCAGCTGCCCGTCCACCTCCAGCGACTCGACGGTCGCCACCTCGTGGCCGTCGCACATGGCCGCCAGGATCGTGCATGACTTGACGGGCCGGCCGTCGATCCGCACCACGCAGGCGCCGCAGTTGGACGTGTCGCAGCCCCAGTGGGTGCCTGTCAGCTCGAGCCTCTCGCGGATGAAGTGCACG
>DATIOK010000033.1:0-30717 GCA_035473255.1 Gaiellales bacterium | reverse complement strand
CTTCGATGCCTCCGGGTTCTGGCAGATCGCCAAGGCCGCGATCGTGATCTGGTTCACCAACATGGTGCTGAGCGGGTTCTGGCCCGACCGCCGCCGCGGTGGCGCGGTTGTGGTGACCGGATACCGCGAGTACTAGATGATCTAGGTCAGGCGTGCATGACCAGGTCGCGCTCCGGCGCGATCCCCCAACGCCGGGCGACCGACCGCAGGTCGTCGTCGAGCGGCCATGCATCGGCCCGCGGCTCGCCTTCGTGGACGGGTGAGCCGCCCTTCAGCGCCATGCTGCCGGCATTGTCGCCGACGGCGTCGATCTCGGCCAGCTCGGCTGCGGACAGCGGCGAGACCGCCAACACCGCGGCCAGCTCCGACCGCTTCTGCTCGACCGGCTTGGCGTCGCTCCCGGCCTCCTGGATCAGCGTCGGCACCACGCAGGATACGGCCGGCTGTGCCAGCGTCCAGGCCGCCGCAAGCTGCAGCGCTGTGAGGCCGTGACGCTCCCCGATCGGCCGGATCCGCTCCAGCTTGCCGCGGGCGCGGCCGACCCACCCGGCCGGGCGAAAGCGGCGGTGGTCATACTCGGCGAACTGCTCCTCGTCCAGCACGTCGTCCCAGAACACGCCGCCGTAGTCGACGACCCGTGCCAGCACCCGCACTCCGGCGCGCTCGCAGGCCGGCAGCGCAAGCCGTGCCGGCCACGGCTCGAACGGGTTCAGGATCAGCATCGCCCAGTCGATCCGGTCGCCGAACCGCTCCAGGCACGAGATCACGTCCAGCGTGAACCCGTTGGCCGGCCCCGGGGCGACTCCGATGGCCGCGGTCAGCCCGGCGTCGCGCAGCCCCGCCATCGCGTCCCACACCAGCGGCGAGCTGTAGCCCGTGTGGTCGGGGTTGTGCAGCATCAGCAGGTCGAAGCGGTCGCTGCCGCAGCGCTCGAGGCTGGCCTCGGCCGCGGCGCGCAGGTAGTCCCCGTACTGCTGCGGCCCACGCAGAGCCGGGTCGGTGAAGCGCGGGTAGCCCTTGGCGCCGGCCCGCTGACCGCTGGTGAAGTCGTGGCCGATCATGCCCACCAGGCGATAGCCGTCACGGCCGAGCCCGCTCAGCGCCCGCCCGACGTCGCGGTCGGCCTCTCCAGCGCCGTAGGCGTCGGCGGTGATGACGGTGCCGATGTCATCGCCCGGGCGCAGCAGCTCGGTCAGGCGCTCGCGCCCGATCGGCAGGCCAAAGTGCATGTGCACGCCGCCGCTCCACGCGCCCAGCGCCGCCTGTCCCAGGTCGGTCATGGCGTCAGAGTAGCCGCGGCGCCGTGGAGTACGCTTGGGCGGACGTGCCCTCGTAGCTCAGGGGATAGAGCGCGGCTCTCCTAAGGCCGGCGTCGCAGGTTCGAATCCTGCCGAGGGCATGACGTTCCTCGCCAAGCTCCGCCTCCCGGCGGGTCCGTGCGCGGGTCCAGCGAATTAAGTTTGTCCGGTTGAGAGATGGTTACGGAGTGGTTTCCTTTGAAGTTTCGCGAATATGGTCTGATATACTGCGAATATGATCAAATATCTCCCAATATATCAGGCTTCCAAGCCTCCCCGCCCTCGCCGTGAGAGCGAGCGCGACTACCTGATCCGGATGGCGCGTGCCCACGACCGCGAGGAGCGTCGCGGCAAGCGCCGCGGCGTCCTTCGCCGCATCACCCGCGGCCGAGCTGCCTGACCGGCAGCCGGCCGCGGCACCGCTACTCGGTCGAGATGAACACGCTCTTCAGCTCGGTGTTGTGCTCGAGCGCGTGCATCCCCAGCTCCTTGCCGACACCCGACTGCTTGTAGCCGCCGAACGGCATCTGGACGAACACGCTCGAGTTCGTGTTCACGCCCAGCACGCCCGTCCGCAGGGCCCGTGCCACCCGTAGCTGGCGGGCTCCGTCGCGCGTCCACAGCGATCCTGACAGGCCGTAGGGCGTGTCGTTGGCGATCGCGATCGCCTGCTCCTCCGTGTCGAACGGGATCACCCCCACGACCGGGCCGAAGATCTCCTCCCGGGCCACCGTCATCTGGTTGGTGACGTCCTCCAGCACGGCCGGGCGCAGGAAGAAGCCCGACTCGAGGTCGCCGCCGGGCCGGTCACCGCCGGTGACGATCCGGGCCCCCTCGCCCACGCCGGTCGCGATGTAGCCCTCCACCGTGTCGCGCTGGCCGGCGGAGATCATGGGCCCCACCTGCGTGTCGGGCAGCTCGGGCATGCCCACGCGGATCGCGGCGGTGGTGGCGGCATACCGCTCGACCAGCTCGTCCTTGACCGATCGCTGCACGATCAGGCGCGACCGCGCGCAGCAGTCCTGGCCGCAGTTCTCGAACACCGCGAACGGCGCCAGCGCGCCCACCTTCTCGATGTCGGCGTCCTCGAACACGACGCAGGCCGACTTGCCGCCCAGCTCCAGCGTGACCCGCTTGATGGTGGCCGCCGCCGCCCGGGCGATGCCGGCACCCACCTCGGTCGAGCCGGTGAACCCGATCTTGCCGACATCGGGATGCGCAACCAATGCGCCACCGACCGTGCCACCCGGGCCCGGCACCACGTTCAGGGCGCCGGCCGGAAGCCCCGCCTCGGCCGCCAACTCCGCGTAGCGGAGCACCGACAGCGGCGTCAGGCTGGCCGGCTTCAGGACCACGGTGTTCCCGGCCGCCAGCGCGGGGGCGATCTTCCAGTTGGCGATGTTGAGCGGGAAGTTCCAGGGCGTGATCAGCCCGACCACGCCGATCGGCTCGCGGAACGTCATCGCCACGCCGTCGCGCTCGACCGGCACGGTGTTGCCGAAGAACTTGTCCACGGCACCCGCGTAGTACCGGATCACGTCGATGATCATCGACAGCTGGCCGCGGGCGTCGGAGATCGGCATTCCGACGTTCCGGCACTCCAGCAACGCCAGCTGCTCGGCGTGCTCCTCGACCAGGTTCGCGAAGCGGTGCATCGTGCGGCCGCGCGTGACAGGCGACAGCGAGCCCCACTGCTCGTAGGCGGTGACCGCCGCAGCCACCGCCCGGTTGACGTCCTCGACGCCGGCCTCGGCAACGTTCGCCAGGTGCGTGCCTGTGGCCGGGTTCAGCACCTCGAAGCTGCGGCCCTCGGCCGCCTCCCCGCGCTCACCCGCGATCAGCAGGCCTTCCGTGACGGTGGTGGACATCGCTGCTCCTTTCCGGGCTGCTACATCCGCTCGAAGCCGCGGAACCGTTCCCAGTCGGTGACGGCGGCGTCGAACGTGCGCTGTTCCATGCGAGCGTAGTGCAGGTAGTGATCCACCACGTCTGAGCCGAATGCCTCCCGTGCCATCTGCGATCCCTCGAGCAGCTCGATGGCGTCGCGCAGCGAGCTGGGGATGCGGCGCCGGTCCTTGGCGTCGTAGGCGTTGCCGGAGTAGGCATCCTCGAGCGGGAGCTGCTCGTCGATGCCGCGCAGGCCGGCCGCGATGATGGCCGCGAACGCCAGATAGGCGTTGCAGTCGGCACCCGGCATCCGGTTCTCGAGGCGCAGGCCGTTGCCGTGCCCGACAACTCGAAAGGCGCAGGTGCGGTTGTCGGTGCCCCAGACCAGCGTGGTCGGTGCGAATGAGCCCCACGCGAAGCGCTTGTACGAGTTGATGTTGGGCGCGAAGAAGTACGTCAGCTGCTCCGTAAAGGCGAGCTGGCCGGCGATGAAGTGGCGGAAGGTGTCGCTCATGCCGTGCCCGTCCGCGGCCGGGAACAGGCTGCCGCTGCCGTCCCAGAAGCTGCAGTGGATGTGGCACGAGTTGCCCTCGCGCTCGTCCCACTTGGCCATGAACGAGATCGAGCTCTCGTGCTGCCAGGCGATCTCGCGGGCGCCGTTCTTGTAGATGACGTGGTTGTCGGCCATCGTCAGCGCGTCGGAGTAGCGGAAGTTGACCTCGTGCTGGCCGAAGTTGCACTCACCCTTGGAGTCCTCCACCGGGATGCCGGCACCGGTCATGCCCATCCGGATCGGCTTCAGCACGTCCTCGACCACGGTGGTGCCGAAGATCGAGTAGTCGACGTTGTAGTGGTTGGCCGGCGTCAGGTCGTGGTAGCGCTTGGCCCGAGCCTCGTCGTAGCTGTCGCGGAACAGCATGAACTCGAGCTCCGATCCGATGTTGGCCGTCCATCCGCGCTCGGCCAGCCGGTCGAGCTGGCGGCGCAGCACCTGCCGGGGCGACGCCACGACCGGCTTTCCGTCCTGCCACTCGAGGTCGGCGATCACCAGGGCGGTGCCGGGCAGCCAGGGCAGCCGCCGGATGGTGGCCATGTCGGGGCGGAACACGAAGTCGCCGTAGCCGGTGTCCCACGAGGCCATCTCGAATCCCTGCACCGGGGTCATGTCGACGTCGACGGTGAGCAGGTAGTAGCAGCCCTCCGCGCCGTGGTCGGCGATGTCCGACATGAAGAAGGGCGCGTGCAGGCGCTTGCCCATCAGCCGGCCCTGCATGTCGGTCATGACCAGCAGCACCGTGTCAATGGCGCCGTCTGCGACCTCGCTGCGTAGCTCATCCAGTGTCACCGTGGCCGTCCCCTCGCTTCGCGGGTTCCGTGGATCCGGGCCATTCATATACTCCTGCTGGTATGGACCGCAACCGGCCCCTGATCGGCATCACAGCCTATGAGGTGCCCGCGAGCTTCTCGCACTGGCACGACATGCCGGCCGTGATGGTGCCCGCCGCCTACTCCCGGTCGGTGGTCGCGGCCGGTGGGTTGCCGGTCGTGATCCCGCCGGCCGAGGGCACCGCCGGCCTGCTCGACCAGCTGCAGGGGCTGGTGCTGAGCGGCGGCTCCGACCTCGACGCCGGCCTCTACGGCGAGCAGCAGCACCCCGAGACGCTGGGCGTGATCGGACACCGCGATCGCTCCGAGCTGGAGCTGCTGGCTGGCGCGCTCGACCGCGATCTGCCGGTGCTCGGGATCTGCCGCGGCATGCAGCTGTTGAACGTGCAGCGCGGCGGCAGCCTGCACCAGCACCTGCCCGAGATCGTGGACGGTTCGCTGCACAAGGCGGCGCCGGGAACGTTCGCGCTGCACCGCGTGGCGATGGAGCCGGGCTCGCGCCTGGAGGCGCTGCTGGGGCCGGCGGTGGAGGTGCACTCGTGCCACCATCAGGCTCCCGATCGGATCGGTGAGGGCCTGGCGGTCACGGCACGGGCACCGGACGGCGTGGTGGAGGGCGTGGAGCTGCTCGGCGCGCGGTTCTGCATCGGCGTGCTGTGGCACCCGGAGGAGCACGCCGAGCACGGCGGTCCGTTGTTCCAGGGGCTGGTGGCCGCCGCCCGGCCGGCCGCCGTCGCAGGATGACTAGATGATTGCCTAGGGGCGCTGCGCCGCCCGGATCGCCTCGATCAGCTCATCCAGCCCGACGCCCTTCTTGAGACAGCTGGTGGCGCCCGCGGCCAGCGCGGCCTCGATCATCTGCGGCTCGTCGTAGGCGGAGAGCACCACGACCGGCATCGCCCACCGCGACTGCGCGATCCGCTCGGTCGCCTCGATCCCGTCCACATTGGGCATGCGCATGTCCATCACGACCACATCCGGCGTTGTCTCCTCGGCCAGCCCCACCGCCTCGGCTCCGTCGCTGGCCTCGGCTACCACCGTCATCCCGGCCTCGGCGAGAGCGTCGCGAAGGACGCCTCGCAGCAGGGCGTTGTCCTCCGCGATCAGGATACGGATCGACTCGCTCACGTGGCCGCCAAGCCTATGCGCTGCATATGCCGCGGTGCAACACTAGCCCGCATAGAGCTGCTCCACGCGTTGCTGCGCCCACGCGGCTGCCTCCGGCGGAGAGCTGCCGCCGCTCCGGGCCAGGCAGTAGAGCGCGCAGAACGAGTCACCGGCACCCGTCGGGTCTGCGAACCGAAGGCCCGAGCCGACCAGGCGATGCTCGGTGCCGCCGGCCGTCACCGTGCAACCTCGCTCGGCCATCGTCACGAGCAGCTCGGGCACGGTCAGCGGGCCGGCCGCGCCGGCCTCGGCGTCGTTCAGCTTGAGTGCGGTCACCCCTTCCACCCACCCCGGGTCGATCGGGCCCAGGTGCACGGGCCCGATCCGGCTGCCGCGGGCCAGGCCCTGGGCGTCCAGACAGATCTTGTGGCCGGCGCCGGCCAGCAGCGCGATCGACTCGGGCGGAAAGTCGCCGCCGGTCTGACCGCCCAGCACCACCCACTGGCACCCGCGCAGCCGTGGCAGCAAGGCCGCGGTGCGATCTTCGCCCAGCGGCTCGGGCAGCGACAGGATCGACTGGCGCGTGTCCCCGGCGGTGTGGTCGAGGTAGGACACCAGGCTGCCGGTCTCGATCGCCACCGGCTCGGCCCCGGCCGCCCGCAGCGCCCGCGCCGCGTACAGCGGCGAGCCGCCCTGCCGTCGCAGGATGCTGCCGTCGGCCTGCACGATCTGGTCGCTGGCCGTCGCACCAAGCACCCCCACCCGGATCGTGGTCACGGCAGCGGCGCGGTCAGCGTGACCACCGCCGGATCCTGATCGGCAACCTCGAGTGTGCCGCCGATCCGCACCGCTCGCTCATGCAGCAGCAGCGCCACCGCCGGGTCGGGATCGCCGCCGCCGCGGGTCTCGATGCGCAGCCGCAGCGAACGGTGGCCCTGGGTCAGCTCGATCGCCACCGACGTGGCTCCGGCCCGGACGGCGCTGACCGCGGTCTCCCGCGCGATCATGTAGACGGCCGCGTCGTGGGCGTTGTCGCGTGAGGATCGCTCGGCCGGCGCCGTCAGCTGCGCCGCCACGCCGTGCTCGTCCTGCAGCGTCTCGGTCAGTGCCGCGAGCGCCTGCACCAGACCGCTCTGCTCGAGCGCGACCGGATGTAGGCTGCCGGCGAGGCGCCGCAGGTCATCGGCCGCCTCCATTGCCAGCTGCTGCAGCCGCTCCAGCGTGCGGCCGGCCTGCTCGGTCTGGCCGGTCTCCAGCGCATGCTGGGCACCGTCGGCGAGCAGCCGGATCGCGGTCATCAGCTGCTGGGGCCCGTCGTGCAGCCGGCCTGCGATCTCCTGCCGCTCGCCGTCGATGGTGAGCAGCACGTGGTCGAGCAGGACGTCGCGCCCCTGCGGCTGTGCTCGGCGGCCCAGGCGCATCAGCTAGATGGGTGAGTGGATCATCTAGTCGATCAGCGCGTAGCGGAGCGCCAGGGCCACGGCCTGCGTGCGGGTGTCGGCTTCGAGCTTGGTCATCGCGTTGCGGACGTGCGTGCGCACGGTTTCGGGGCTGATGAACAGGCGCGAGGCGATCTCCGGGTTCGAGAACCCGTTGGCAAGCAGGCCCAGGATCTCACGCTCCCGTGTTGACAACGCCGGCAGACGCTCCGTTGCCTTTGGTGACACCAGCTCCGACGCCAGGGTGGGGTCGACATAGGCACCCCCCTCGGCCACGCGCTTGACGGCGCGCACGATGTCGTCGGGCGGCGCATCCTTGAGCACGTATCCGCGAGCACCGCAGTCGAGCCCCTCGGCCAGCAGCCCGCGCTCGCCGAACGCGGTGTAGAGGATCACGGCCATGCCCGGGTGTGCGGCCGTGATCCGGCGCGTGGCCTCGAATCCGTCCATACCGCGCATCCGCACGTCCATCAGGATCACGTCCGGCCGCCGGCGGTCGGCCATCTCGATCGCTGCGTCGCCGTTCGAGCTCTCGCCGATCACGGCGATCTCGCGGTCGCGGGCGAGTATCATCTTGACTCCCTCGCGCACCGCCGCGTGGTCGTCAACCACGAGCACCCGCACCTGCTCGGTCCCACGTGCGTTGGCCTTCTCCGCTTCCTGGCTGGAGCTCATGGCCCTCCGTACTGTATCCCCGGGGAACGATTGGAAACAGCCTTGCGTAGAATCGCCCCCATGTCAACTGCGCGCCGTACAGCGCTTCTGTCGTTTCTGGCGGCCCTTGCTCTCGTCGGCACGAAGCTGCTGGTGGGGCTGGCCACGTCAAGCCTCGGCATCCTTGCTGAGGCCCTGCACTCCGGCCTCGACGCCGTCGCCGCGCTGCTCTCGCTGTACGCGGTGGGCGTCGCCGAGCGGCCGCCCGACGAGCAACATCAGTACGGCCACGGCAAGGCTCAGCACCTGGCGGCGCTGTCTGAGGCGGCGATCCTGGCGGCCGTCGCGATCTGGATCGGCTTCGCGGCGGTGATGCGACTGCGCTCGGGCGGAGGCGACGTGCAGTCCGAGTGGTACGCCTTCGTGCTGCTGTTCGGGGTGCTGATCGTCGACGCCGCGCGCTGGTCGGTGTCGTTCAGGACCGGCATCCGAGAGCGGAACGCGGCGCTGCTGGCCAGCGCATGGCACTTCGCGTCCGACTTCGCCGGCACCACCGCCGTGCTGATCGGCCTGGCGCTGGTGTCCGCCGGGTATCCCCGGGCCGATGCCGTCGCGGCGCTGACCGTGGCCGGCCTGGTGCTGGTCGCTGCGGCGCGGCTGGCCCTGCGCAACATCGATGCGCTGATGGACCGCGCCCCCAGCGGGCTCGACCGGCAGATCGGGCAGATCGCCCAGGCGGTGCCGGGCGTTGCCGAGGTGCGGTCGGTGCGTGTGCGGGAGGCCGGCGGCGAGAGCTTCGCCGACGTGGTGATCGGCGTCTCCCGGCTCGAGGGGCTGGAGCGCAGCCACCAGACCATGGACCAGGTCGAAGATGCGGTGCGGTCGCAGATCGGGCCGGCCCAGGTGACGGTGCACGTCGAGCCCAGCACCGGCGCCGAGGCGCCCAACGAGCGGGTGGCGGCGGCGGCGCTGCGGGTGCCGGGGGTGGTCGAGACGCACAACATCTCGGTGCTCGAGCAGGGCTCCGGCGGGCGTGCCATCACCCTGCACGTGCGGTTGCCCGAGGACATGCCGATGCGCGACGCTGCGCTCACGGTCGAGCGCCTGAAGCGCGAGATCCGCTCCGAGTTCGGCGTCGCCCGCGTCTACGCGCACGTGGAGCCGTCCGCCCTGGGCGCGCAGCCCGCACGCGACATCGGGGCCGAGCAGCCGCAGCTGGTGCGCGCCGCCAGCGAGGCGGTCACCCGGGTGGCCGGCCAGGGCGCGGCGGAGGTGGTGGTCTATCGCCAGGGCGAGCGCCTGCTGGTGGTGACCTCGCTGCGGGCGGAGCCGGGTCGCAGCGTGCGCGAGGCGCACGTCCTGGCGAGCCGAGTCGAGGACGCCGTCCGCGACGCCCTCGACTCGGTCGACGATGTGATCGTCGAGGTCTCTGCCGACGCTTAGCCGGTGTGAGCTGCCAGCGTCACGTTCAGGGTCATGGCGTGGCCGCCGCGCACGATCTCGAGCTGGACCGTGTCACCCGGCTTCTTCGAGCTGATGCCGTTGGCCAGGTCGTCGAAGGTGGTGATCTCGTGGCCGTCGATCTTGGTGATCACGTCACCGCCCAGCACGACCGTCTGGCCCTGGATCGTGGCCTGGGTGGTGCCGGCCTTGAGCCCCGCCTTGGCGGCCGGTGAGCCGGCCTCGACCTTGCCGATCAGCACGCCGTGGTCGACGCTCAGGTTGAGCGCCTTGGCCAGGGCGGGCGTCACCTCGGAACCGAGGATGCCCAGGTAGGTGTGCTGGGCCTTGCCGCTCGTGATGATCTGGTCGGCGACGGTGCGCACGGTGTTGATCGGGACGGCGAAGCCGATGCCGATGCTGCCGCTCTGAGGGTTGTTGGGATCGTCGGACAGGATCTGGCTGGTGATGCCGATCACCTGGCCCTGGACGTTGATCAGCGGGCCGCCGGAGTTGCCGTGGTTGATGGCGGCGTCGGTCTGGATCGCTCCGCGGATCTGGACGTCGCCCTGCAGCGAGCCGATGTCGCGGTTCAGGGCCGACACGATGCCCGTGGTGACGGTGCGCGTCTCACCCAGGGGGTTTCCGATCGCGACCACCGGGTCGCCGACCTGAGCGGTCGAGGAGTTGCCCAGCGCAAGCGGCGTCAGCGCCTCGGACGGCGCATCCACCTTGAGCACGGCGACGTCGGTGCTCGGGTCGATGCCCAGCACGGTTGCGTTGTAGGTCTTGGCGGCCTGCGTGTTGGAGCCGAATGCGACCTGCACCTTGGACGCGTGCAGGACGACGTGCGCGTTGGTCAGGATGTGGCCGCTCCTGTCGATCACGAAGCCCGAGCCCAGCGCCTGCTGCTGTTGCTGCTGGGGGGCGGCGAAGGGGTCGGCGGGGTTCTGCGCGGTTGTGGTGGACGTGGCCGTCACGACGACGACTCCCGGTGCATCCTTGCGGTAGATCTGGTTGACGGAGAGACCGGTCGGGCTCGATGCGCTGACGGGCGAGACCTGCGCCTCCGTGTGGACGATGGTGCGTGTATCCGTGTGTGTCGAGTTGATTGTGTAGGCCGATCCGGCACCCACGAGCGCTGCCACGACAACCAGCGCTCCGTATCGAAGATAATTTCTCATGGCCCGTGTTGTAGGCGACCGGAATTGATCCCTGATTACAGGCTTGGAGCGGGATTGGAGCGCCGCCGCTGCTCGCGGCGCGCGACCAGGTTCGAAACCAGCGCCACCACCAGCAGCGCAAAGATGTGGGCGATCGTGATGCTGAGCCGGTGCAGCGGATCGGAGCCGTCGCGCCAGACACGGGCGAGGTTCGCCAGCACCGCCACCGACCCGATGATTGCGAGCGCGTCGGCGACCGGCGCGCCGCCACCGGTCTCGATGTGGAGCGCGACGCGGCTCGAGATCAGCACGGCCGCGAGCACCGCCGCCAGCGCCACGCCGTGGCTGAAGGCCAGATCGCGGCGGCCGGTGATGCCGTTTGCGCCGTTCCAGTCAAGTGCCAGGTGCAGCAGCACCACCAGCGCGGCGGGCACTCCGGCGGCTGCCGTGTACGTGCGCAGGTTGGCTGCCGTCACGCCCACTATGGTAGCCCGCATGCAGGTGCGCCTGATCGCCAACCCGATCGCCTCGGGCGTGCAGGGAGCGCTGATCGACCAGGTGGCGGCGCGGCTGGCACGTGCGGGGGACGTCGAGGTGCGCCTGACCGAGCGGCCGGGCCAGGCCACCGACTTGGCGCGCGCGCCGGGCGCCGACGTGGTGGTGGCGATGGGCGGCGACGGCACCGCCAACGAGGTCGCCAACGGGATGCCGGCCGAGGCGCTGATGGGAGTGGTGCCGGCCGGCGCCAGCTCGGTGTTCGCGCGCCAGCTGCGGCTGCCCAGGCAGACGCTGCCGGCGGCCGCCGTGCTGGCGGGTGCGATCGCGGAGCGGCGCTGGCGCCCGGTCGGCCTGGGCTCGGTGAACGGCCGCATGTTCACGTTCTCGGCCGGCATGGGCCTGGAGGCCGAGGCCACGCGGATCGTGGACGAGCGGCGGCGTCAGCGCCCGGACGGCCGCAGGCCCCGCGACAGCGCGGTGGTGGCCGCGGCCGGGCGGGTGCTGTGGCGCGACCGCTTGTCGATGCCGGCGCGGATCACGGTGACGGCCGGCGACCGCTCCCTGCGCGCGTCCTACCTCGCCATCGCAAACCAGCATCCCTACTCCTACTGGGGCCGGCTGCCGGTGCGCACGACGCCTTGTGCCAGCTTTGCGTCGGCGCTGGACGCGGTGGTCGTGTCGGCTCTGCGGCCGCGCCAGCTCTGGCGGCTGCCTGCCTACGGCCTGGTGTGGCCGCGTCACGCGCGGGGCGGAGACCGTTACGTCACCTATCTGCACGACGTGGATGCGCTCGACGTCGCCTGCGACGTCCCGGTCGGGCTGCAGCTGGACGGCGAGTACCTGGGGCAGGTGGAGGCGGCCGCCGTGCGCTACCACCCGCACGCGCTGCGTGTGCTCATCCCGCCCGCGGCGGAGGCGTCCTTCCCGGTCCCGGAGCCGGCAGCGGCAGGTACGTGACGCTGGGCCGCCCGCGCGTGGGCTGGGGGAACAGCGCCATCAGCTCGTAGACGAGCACCGGCAGATCGGTGCCGACGGCCAGCCCCAGATCGCGCGCCCGGTGCACGGTGATCGGGAAGTCGTGGGTGAAGTAGCCGCCCGCCAGGAGCTCGGCCAGGCGGCCGGCCTGCTCCGCCGGCATCCGGTCGTCCAGCAGGTCGGTCACGAAGGCCAGCACCTGGCGCCGTGCCTTCTCGGCGACGTCAGCCAGTACCAGGAACCGGTCATCGATCTGGGCCGGCTCCTTGGCGGCCACCACGCGCAGGATGGATGCGGCCGGCATGTCGCCCAGCTGCGGGTCGACCGGTCCCAGCACGGCGTGGGCGTCCATCACGATTTCGTCGGCGGCCAGCGCGATCAGGGTGCCGCCGCTCATCGCATAGTGGGGCACCAGCACGGTCACCCGGGCCGGGTGGTCGCGCACCGCGTGGGCGATCTGCTCGGCAGCCAGCACCAGCCCGCCGGGCGTGTGCAGCACCAGGTCGATGGGCCGGTCGTCCGGCGTCAACCGGATCGCCCGCAGCACCTGCTCGGAGTCGTCGATGTCGATGAAGCGCACCAGCGGCACGCCGAACAGCCCGATCTGCTCCTGCCGGTGGATGATCGTGATCACCTGGCTGCCGCGCTCGCGCTGCAGCGCCGACAGCCGTCGCGCCCGCGCCGCCACCACCGCGCGCTGCCGCATCAGCGGAGCGACCACGGTCAGGAACACGATCACCAGGAAGCCGAGTACCACCCAGACCATGGCCTGACCCTACTCTATGATCTCGCACCGATGGATCTGGCGATTGCTATCGGTCAGGGGCTGGGGCTGGCGGTGGCCGCCGGGTTCTTCGCGACCGCCCCGCTGGCGGTGGCCTCCTCGGTGGCGGCGCTGGGGTTCGCCGACGGCTCGCTGGGCTGGGCCGACGACCCGCTGACGGTGGCGCTCTTGTGGGTGCTGGCCGGCATCGAGCTGACGGCCGACGCGATCTGGCCCGGCGCGGAGGCCGGCGGGCGGCTGCTGCGGCGAGTGGTGGGCGGTGGTCTCGTGTTCGAGCTCGTGGCCGGCGACGAGTTGCCCTACGTGGGCCTGGCGGTCGGCGCCGGTGTGGCCGCGGCCGTTGCGCTGACGCTGCGCCAGATCCGGATCCGGGCGATCCGTGCCGGCGGCGACGTGCGCGGTACCGCGATGGTCGAGGACGGTACCGGTGTGGCCACCTCGGTGGCCGGAGCCATTCCGTTCGTGGGCTTCCTGCTGGCCGGGGCGGCGGCGGTGCTGTTCGCGCGCACGCGCCGGCGCGACCAGGAGAAGTACAAGGGGCTGCGCGTTCTGCGCTGAGCACGGCGGCAGATCCGCGCGCGGAAACGTCCCGCCGCACACCTGTTCACGACGTCGGCTGACCTACAATCAGCGGTCATGCCCAAGAAGCTGATCCTGACGGTGATCGATGGGCTCGGGCCGGCCCTGCTCGACCGCGCGGTCGCCGCCGGCCGCGCACCCACGCTGGCCCACCTGCAGGAGCTGGGGGAACGCAGCGATGCCTGCGTCTCGACGTTCCCCTCGCTGACGCCGGTCTGCCTGTCGTCGCTGATCACGGGCCGTCATCCGGCCGGGCACCGGATCCCGAGCATGACCTGGTACCACCGCGGCGAGGGCCGCTTCGTGGAGTACGGGTCGTCGTTCCTGGCGACGCTGGCCGAGGGCACCCGGCAGATGGTGGACGACGTGCTGGTCAACCTGAACCTGCTGCACCTCTCGCCGCGCGCGACGACCGTGTTCGAGGCGCTGGAAGACGAGGGCCTGGTCACCGCCGCGGTCAACACCTACATCTGCCGGGGCCGTGTGCGCCATCCGATCACCCGTGAGGCGGCGCGCCGGATCGCGCGGCGGGTCGGCATCGTGGATGCCGTGTACGGGCCGCGCCGGTACTTCTTCGGCGAGCTGTTCTGGTCGGACGACACCGGGGCGCCTCGGAACTTCGGTGGGTCGGTCGACCGCCATGGCGGCCATGTCGGCCGCTGGCTGGTGACCCGCGACGGATTCGATTTCCTGTTCCTGTACCTCTACGAGACCGACGCCGCTCAGCACCGGGGCGGAGACGTGATGGGCGCGGTGGAGCAGGCGGACGCCTCTGTGGGGCTGCTGGTGGAAGCGGCCGGCGGGTGGGACCAGTTCCTGGAGCGCTATGCCGTGATGGTGGTGGCCGACCACAGCCAGAGCGCGGTGGAGCGAGCCGTCGACGCGCACGAGCCGGTGGAGGGGCTGAAGCTGTTCCGCTCCAGCCGCCATTCCGATCCGGCCGAGTGCGACCTGGCCGTGGCCGCCAGCAACCGGGTGGCGATGGCCTACCTCCTGCCCGGCGGCAGGCTGACCGCGAGTGAGGTCGGGCACCGGTACGCCCGGCACCCGTTCAGCGACGTCGTGATGTGGCAGGAGGGCGCCTGGTACGCCGTGCGCCGCGAGGGCGGTGAGCTGCGCTTCCGGCGCGGCCGGGGGTTCGAGGACGCGCGCGGCAACAGCTGGGAGCTGGCGGGCGACCGCGACCTGCTCGATCACGCGCTCTACCCGAACGCGCTCGAGCGGATCGAGGGCGCGGTGTCCTGCGCGACCTCGGGCGACGTGATCGTGTCGGCCCGGCTCGGCGACGAGTTCGCCGACTCCGGTGGCCAGCACCACGCGGGCGGCGGCAGTCACGGCTCGCTGCGCGCCGAGGACTCGCTGGTGCCGCTGATCACGGCCGGGTTCGACGCGCCCACCGGCCTGGGAGCGCAGCCGTCGATCACCGATCTGACGCCGCTGGCGCTGCGCCACTTCTCACGCACTGCGGAGCCGGCACGATCAATCATCTAGGGTTTGTGGGATGAAGGATGCTCGCACCGACGTGGCCGCTGTCGGCCTTAAGGGCCACGCCGAGCGGTTCAACGTCGGGGTGCGAAGCCATCACAACTGGCTGGAGCTGGCGCGCTTCTGCGTCGTAGGTGGATCCGGCTACATCATCAACGTCGGGCTGTTCACGCTCTTCTACCGCAGCCTGCCCTACCCGATCGCGTTCGTGCTCGCCTTCGTGGTGGCGGCGACCAGCAACTTCATCTGGAACCGGGTGTGGACGTTCAAGATCGAGCACGGAGAACCGCACGTCCAGTACGCCAGGTTCCTGGCGGTCAGCCTGCTCGCGCTGGCCATCGACCTGGCGGCGCTGGCGTTCCTGGTCGAGGTGGTGGGGCTGCACAAGCCGGTTGCCGCGGCAATCGCCATCGTGGTCGCAACGCCCATCAGCTTCCTTGGCAATAAGCTCTGGAGCTTCGCCGCGTAGTTGTGGAATCGATCATCTAGAGGCGCGATCGCGGTCGTGCTGGCGCTGGTGGTCACGCCGGGCGTGGCGCACGCCGACGCCAAGCCACATCTGACGGCGGCGCGGGTGATCGCGATCGCGGCCGGCGATCCGGCGGTAGGGCCGCTGTCGGCGGCCAACAAGGGCGCGCACTGGGAGGTCGTGTTCGATGCGCCCAGCGGCACGTGGACGGCCGTGCTCGAGCCCCGCGGCAAGCACAACGTGCTCGCCTCGTTCAAGATCGACGACTCCACCAGCGCGATCCTGAGCACCACCGTCACGCCGAAGCTGGGACCCCCTCGGCTGACGTCAGCGGAGGCGATCACCTTGGCGCGGCGGTCCGGCGCACTGCGCAGCTGGATCGCCCAGTACCCGGGCGTCGAGGCCACGGCCACGCTCGGTGACGACCGCGTGTGGACGGTCGCCTTCGACGACCGCGACGGCACGCAGGTGGCGGCGGCCCGCGTCAACGACACGGCCATGACGCTGACGAACGTCCGCACCGGGCCGCAGGTGGACTGGCAGCTGGCCCGCGGCGAGCCCTCGTCGTACGGCCGCCTGGCCAACCGCTGGTGGGTGTTCCTGCCGCTCTGCGCCCTCTTTCTGGGCGGGCTGGTGGACTGGCGCCGGCCCTTCACGATGCGCACGCTCGACCTGCTGGCGCTGCTCTCGTTCGGCATCTCCCTGCACTGGTTCAACCAGGGCGACGTGTTCATCTCGACGCCGCTGATCTACCCGCCGCTGGTCTACCTGCTGGTCAGGATGATCCGGCTGGGCAGCAGCCACCGGCCGCGCGGCATCGACATCGGCGCGACGCACGCATTGGTGCTGGTGGCGCTCTGCTTCGCCCTGGTCGGCTTCCGGCTGGGGCTGAACAACCGGAACTCGAACATCCTCGACGTCGGCTACGCCGGCGTGGTCGGCGCCGACCTGCTCTTGAACGGCAGCCAGCCCTACGGCAACATGCCGACCAGCCAGGGGACGGCGTGCGCCGGTCGCTACGCGAACGGCGATCCGATCGGATACGTCCAGTCCACCAGCGGCCGCTGCGTGTCGCCGGTGTCGAGCGGCGACACCTACGGGCCGGCGGTGTACGTGGCGTACATGCCATTCGTGGCGCTGTTCGGCTGGAGCGGGCTCTGGGACGACCTGCCGGCCGCGCACGTGGCCGCCTGCGCGTTCGACCTGCTGGCGATGGCGGGCCTGTTCGTGGCCGGCTGGCGGTTCGGCAACGCCCGGCTGGGCCTGCTGCTGGCGTTCGCCTGGGTGGCCAACCCGTTCACGCTCTACGCGCTCAACATGAACACCAACGACGCGCTGGTCGGTGCGCTGCTGGCCTGGTTCATCGCCGCACTGTCGGTGCCATGGCTGCGGGGCGGGCTGATGGCAGCGGCCGGACTCGCCAAGCTCGGCCCGCTGGCGCTGCTGCCGCTGCTGATGTCGCTGCAGCGGCGGGTGGCGACGCTGGCCGGGTTCCTGCTGACGTCGCTGCTGCTGTTGTCGATGCTGGCGCGGCAGAGCGACGGCCTGCACCTGTTCTGGGAGCGCACGTTCCACTACCAGCTGAACCGGGTGACGCCGCTCTCGATCTGGACGCTGGGTGCGTTTCACCCGGGGTGGCCGACCCTGCACTGGCTGCAGCAAGCGCTGCAGGTGGCGGTGGTGCTGGGCTGTCTGCTGCTGGCGGTGCTGCCCCGGGGACGCAAGGACGCGGTGGCCGTGGCGGCGCTGGCCGCAGCCGCGCTGATCGCGACGCAGGCGGTCTCCAGCTACTGGTTCTACCCCTACATCTGCTGGTGGCTGCCGCTGGCGCTGTTCGCGATGCTGGTGCCGCGGCGGGCACCGTCGCCGGAGCCGCTCAGCCCGCGTTGAACCGGAACGTCTCGATCGAGGTGGCGCGGCCGCTGGCGGGATCGCACTCGATCATCGCACCCTCGATGCGCACCTCGTTCTCGGCCGGCTCGAATCGCACCGGCAGCCCGGTCTGGAACCGCCGCAGCACCAGCTCGGTGCGGACGCCGATCACCGAGTCGTGGGGGCCGGTCATGCCGCCGTCCGTGAGGTAGGCGGTGCCGCCCGGGAGCACCGCGGCGTCGTTGGTCTGGACGTGGGTATGGGTGCCGATCACCGCGGTCACGCGGCCGTCCAGCAGCCGTCCCAGCGCCACCTTCTCGCTGGTGGCTTCGGCGTGGAAGTCGACCAGCACCACCTTCGCCCGCGAGCGCGCGTCGGCGACCAGCCCCGCGGCCACCTCGAAGGGGCTCTGGGCGGCGTCCAGGAACAGCTGGCCGATCAGGTTGATCACGGCGACACGGGTGCCGTCGGCGGCTTCGACCACCAATACGCCCCGGCCCGGCGCGTTGGCGGCGTGGTTGGCGGGTCGCACGATCCGGTCGTCCGATTCCAGGAACGGGTAGACCTCGCGCTGCCGGTAGGCGTGGTTCCCCAGCGTGATCGCGTCCACGCCGGCCGTGTACAGCTTGAGGGCGATGCGGCTGGTGACGCCGACGCCGTCGGCCGCGTTCTCGGCGTTCGCCACCACCAGGTCGATGCTGTGCTGGGCGCGCAGCTCCGGGAGATGCATCTCCACCGCGCGACGGCCGGGCGCTCCGAAGATGTCCGCGATGAAGAGGATCCGCACGGCCGGATCGTACGGCACGCGGCCGTGACTACAGGAGCGGGCTGGCTCCCGGGGCCGGGCTGACCTGCATGGAGACGTGGTTGCCGGAGTCGGACGTGTAGTTCGCGACCGTCTGATGAAGCAGTTTGGACAGGTCGACGAGCTTGCCCAGCAGCGTCTGCGACGCGTGCACCGGCGAGCCCACATCGACGGCCAGGTGCTGATCGAGGTTGCCGACGGTCACGATCACGGCGGCCAGGTCGCTGGGCCGGATCTGCACGATGCTGCCGCGCGCCTCGCCGTTCAGGACGTAGGGCTGGACGCTGACCACGGTCCCGTCCACCGGCGAGTAGACGTCGGTGCCGGCCGGTGCGCCCACGTCCACCGACCCTGTGTCGGCGCCGTCCCCGCTGCTGTCGATGTAGTAGGAGGGGCCGCCGCCGCCGCCGCTGCCGAACAGCCGGTTGCCCAGCCGTGCCAGGAACCCGGCGTTCTTCTGGCTGCCGGCAGGGCTCAGCGGGATCGCGTTGGTGGCGCCGGTGGCGTGGTAGACGATGGCGGTGATGCGACCGGCGGAGACGGGAACCTCGAGGCTGAGGCCGCTGACCGTGGCCAGCGTCTGAGGCGGGCTGGGCGGCGCGTTCGGTGCCAGCTGCGGCGAGTGCGGCGACGCGATGCCGCTGGTGTTCCGCGACGAGGATCCGGAGTGGAGGACGACGACCACGACCGCCGCGACCACGATCGCCGCTGCCACGGCCACCAGGCGTCGCTGCCGGTGCGGGTCGCGCCGTCGGACGGTGCGCCGTCGCCGGCGCTGTCGCTGACGGGTAGCGATCACCCGTCCAGATTAGCCCAGGCCGGGTGCCGGGGGGACCGGTTGCTAGGATGGCCGCAATGCCGCCCGACACCCCGCGGATGGTACGGATCCCGCGCTGGGTCCAGCTGGTAGGGCTGCCGCTGATCCTGGTCGGGGCCTGGCAGTTCATGTCCGCGGTCAGCCATGCCATGTTCATCTTCGTGGTGGCGGCGCTGATCGCGATCCTGCTGAACCCGATCGTGCGCGCCTTCTGCGCGCTGCGGATCCCGCGCGCGCTGGCGGTGTTCCTCGTCTACCTCACGTTCGCGATCACCTTCGTGGCGCTGGGCGTCGTGGCCGGGACGGTGATCGCGACCCAGGTGCAGTCGGCCAGCACCGTGGTCGAGAACGAGTTCAGCACCGCGCCCGGCCAGACCCAGACCCCCGCTGAGAAGAAGCTGAACGACCTCCAGCACTGGCTCGACGACCACGGCCTGTCGCAGGTGAACGTCCGCCAGCTGGGTGACAAGGTGAAGCAGAAGGTCAACTCGCTGGATATCCAGAGCGTGTCCGGGCAGGCGGTGGGCGTCGCCCAGGGCGTCCTGGTGGGCGTGGCGGAGAGCCTGTTCAACGTCGTGCTGGTGATCGTCGTGTCGGTGTACATGCTGCTCGATGCGCCTCGCCTGTCGCGGTTTCTAAGGCGGCTGTTCCCGCACGCCGAGGGGGAGGACGACCTGATGGTGCGCCTGGAGCGGGCGCTTTTGTCCTACGTGCGCGGCCAGACGCTGGTGTCGCTGGTGATCGGCGCCACCGCCGGCGGGCTGATGTGGATCCTGGGCGAGCTCGGGATCTTCCACGGCGGCAGCAACTACGCGATCGCCTTCGGCGCGTTCGCCGCGCTGACCGAGGTGATCCCCTACGTGGGGCCGTGGATCGGCGCGATCCCGCCGATGGCGGTGGCGCTTGCGGAGTCGCCCACGGCCGCGATCGCCGTCGCCCTGGCCTTCCTGTTCATCCACCAGGTCGAGGGCCACATCGTGATCCCCAAGCTGATGGGCGGCGCGGTGGGGGTGCATCCGCTGCTGGTGATCTTCGCGCTGCTGGCCGGCCAGCAGCTGTACGGGTTCGCGGGCGTGTTCGTGACGCTGCCGCTGCTGGCGATCGGCCGCGAGCTGTTCTGGTTCTTGCGGGAGCGGATCGGGCTGGAACCGTGGGGCAACGGACCGGTGCCGGTGGAGGTGCCGGTCGAGGTGCAGGGTCCCGCGCCGCCACCGCCGCCGACGGTGCCGCCCGGCGGTGGCCCGGCTACTGCGGGCTCGTAGCGGCTGAGCTGCTGACGTCCGACTGCGGCGTCGGCGCCATCGCGTCTTGGTTGGACGGCGCCAGGTCGGCGGCCAGCTCGAACGCCTCCAGCGCGGCCTCGGCGCGACCCATCCGCTTCAGGAACTTGCCGTACCAGCGGTAGGCCTTGGCCAGCTCGCGCGTCCAGCCGTTCTGCTGGCGGATCGCGTCGATCGCGGCCGTGAAGCCCCACTCGGCCCGCTCCGCGTCGCCCAGCTCGTCGTAGACGCGGGCCAGCACCAGGTAGGCGTCGCCCAGCTGCCCGGGCAGGGCGCCGTTTCCGAGCAGCTCGACGCCCTCGCGAGCCTTGCTCGAGGCCAGCTCCGTGTCGCCCTTCTGGAGGGCACAGCGCGCTTCCTCGACCACCACGAACCCGAGGTCGAGCGGGCTCGGGCGGGCGCCCAGCAGGCTGCGCGAGGCGACCAGGTGCTCCTCGGCGCGGGCCGTCTCGCCCGCGTCCAGCAGGTTCTGCGCATACAACAGATGTGCATCCGCCAGAGCGTCATTGTCGTCCATCAGCTCGTAGATCGCGAGCGCGCGGTCAGCGTAGGCGATGGCCTGGCCGACCTGGCCGGTGCTGGCGTAGAGGCGCGACAGCGAGTAGTAGGCGCGGGCCCGGCTCTGCAGGTCGACCTCCTCGGCGCCGTCGCGCAGGGCGGCGGCCAGCACCGTGCCGGCGCTGCCGTAGTCGCCCGCGTCGGAGTAGGCCTGGCTGAGCAGGAGCGTGTAGCGCACCAGCTTGGCCAGGTCACGGCCGGGCTGCTGACGCAGCTGCTCCGCGCAGTCGTTCATGAGCGCGATCGCGCGGGCGGCGTCGCCGGCGCCGATGTGGAGGCGCGCCATCTCGATGTAGAGGTCGGGCCGCTGCGCGGGGTGCGGCGGGTCACCCACCTCCAGCGCCTGCTGGAACAGCTCCAGCGCCTGTCCGTCGCGGCCGCGACGAGCCGAGATCAGGGCCAGGCCCTCGTAGCACTCGCTCATGCGCTCCGCGTCGGCGTCGACCTCGGCCTCGCGCAGCACGCCGCGCAGCAGCTCCTCGGCCTCCTCAAACTGCTCGAGACGGATCATCATCATGGCGTCCAGCACCTCGAGCGAGCGGGTGCGCTGCTCGTTGGAGACCTCTCCGGTCAGCTCCTCGGGGGTGACGCTGAGGCGGCGGGCGATCTCGACCAGCACGCGCGGGCTGGGCCTGCGATCGCCGGCCTCGATGCGGGCCAGGTAGCTGTAGCTGCAGCCGTCGAAGGAGAGATCGCGCTGGGTCATCGCGCGCCGGCGGCGGAGATGCCGGATCCGGGCGCCGAGCTTGCGCAGGGCCTCGTTCGAGTAGTCAAGCTCGTGATCGTTCTGCAGCATGCCGGCCTTTCCCGCGGTGTCCATTCGTGGCAATCCTATTCGCACGTGATGGTCATGTAAAGGCCCGGCGATACAATCAGAGCCATGTCGTTTCCGGCCACACGCCTGCGCAGGCTGCGCCGCACGGATGCCCTGCGGGGCATGGTGCGGGAGACGCGCCTCTCGGCGGCCGATCTGATCCAGCCGCTGTTCGTGCGGGCGGGCAGCGGGCCTGCCACGCCGATCCCCTCGCTCAGCGGGCAGTACCACCACTCGATCGAGACGCTGGTCGAGGAGGCGCGGGCGGTGCACGCGGCGGGCGTCCCGGCCGTGATCCTGTTCGGCATCCCCGATCACAAGGACGGGTCGGCCAGCTCCGCGTACGACGAGGAGGGGATCGTCCAGCTGGGGCTGCGGGCGATCCGGCTGGCGGTGCCGGAGCTGGTGCTGATCACCGACGTCTGCCTCTGCCAGTACACCTCGCACGGGCACTGCGGGGTGCTGCGCGACGGTGACGTGGACAACGATCTGACGCTGGAGCTGCTGGCACAGACCGCGGTGTCGCACGCCGCCGCCGGGGCCGACATCGTGGCTCCCAGCGACATGATGGACGGCCGCGTGGCCGCGATCCGGGCGGCGCTGGACGCCGACGGGCTGACGTCGACGGCGATCCTGGCCTACAGCGCCAAGTTCGCGTCCAGCTTCTACGGCCCCTTCCGCGAGGCCGCCCACTCGACGCCGTCGGAGGGCGACCGGCGCGGGTATCAGATGGATCCCGCGAACGCCAACGAGGCGCTGCGCGAGGTGCTGCTGGATATCGGCGAGGGCGCCGACATGGTGATGGTAAAGCCGGCGATGCCATACCTGGACGTGATCCGGCGGGTGCGCGAGGCGACGCTGGCGCCGATCGCTGCCTACCAGGTGAGCGGCGAGTACGCGATGCTGACGACGGCTGCGCGCGATGGGCTGCTGGACGAGCGGGCGGCGGCGCTGGAAGCGCTGACGGCGATCAAGCGGGCCGGCGCCGACATGATCATCACGTACCACGCGTCACGGGCCGCCGGTTGGCTCTCCTAGGAGGGCCGCAGACCGAGGTCGAGTCCCAGCGGCTGTACCGGGAGGCGTGCCGCCTGATCCCGGGCGGGGTGTCGAGCCCGGTGCGGGCGATGCGGTCTGTGGGGCGCGAGCATCCGCTGTTCGCGGCCGCCGGCGAAGGCGCCTGGCTGATCGATGCCGACGGCAACCGGTACGTCGACTGGGTGCTGTCCTGGGGGCCGCTGATCGCGGGCCATGCGCACCAGGCGGTGGTGGAGGCGGTCGGCCGGGCGGCGGCGCGGGGCACGTCCTTCGGGATGCCCACGGCGCTGGAGGTGGAGCTGGCGGCAGAGGCGGTGGGGGCGGTGCCCTCGCTGGAGATGGTGCGGTTCGTGTCGTCGGGCACTGAGGCGACGATGAGCGCGGTGCGGCTGGCGCGCGGGTTCACCGGCCGCTCGAAGGTGCTGAAGTTCGCGGGCGGCTACCACGGGCATGTGGACGCGCTGCTGGCGCAGGCCGGGTCGGGCCTCGCCACGCTCGCGATCCCGGCGACGCCGGGCGTGCCGGCGGCGGTGACGGCGGACACGCTGATCGCTGAGTACAACGACCTGGATGCGGCGCGGGCGCTCGCCGAGATGCACGGCGACGACCTGGCCTGCGTGATCGTGGAGCCGGTGGCGGGCAACATGGGGGTGGTACCGGCCGCGCCGGGGTTCCTGGAGGGGCTGCGCACGATCTGCAACGGCACGGGGGCGCTGCTGATCGCGGACGAGGTGATCACCGGGTTCCGGGTCGCCTACGGCGGAGCGCAGGAGCGGCTGGCGTTCCGGCCGGATCTGACCTGTTTGGGCAAGATCCTGGGCGGCGGCCTGCCGGCTGCGGCGTTCGGCGGCCGCGCCGACGTGATGCAGCGGCTGGCGCCGGTGGGCGACGTCTACCAGGCTGGCACGTTGTCGGGCAACCCGCTGGCGATGGCGGCCGGGCTGGCGACCCTGGCGCTGCTGCGCGAGCCGGGTGCCTACGAGCGGCTGGAGGCGACGTCCGCGGCGGTCGCTGCCGGGCTGGAGCGGCCGGGCGTGACGGTGAACCGGGTGGGCGCGATGCTGACCGGGTTCTTCGCCGAAGGCCCGGTGACCGACTTCCCCGCTGCCATGGCATGCGACACCGACCGCTACGCGCGGTTCCACGCGCACATGCTGGAGCGGGGCGTGTACTTGGCGCCGTCGCAGTTCGAGGCGATGATGCCGTCGCTGGCGCACACGGCCGAGCAGCTGGAGATGACCGCCGCCGCGGCGCGGGAGTTCGAGGGCTGATGGCCTCGCTGCTGGACGTTATCCGAGCCCGCGCGGCGGCCGACAGCCCGCTCTGGGAGCGGGCGCTGCTGCCCGGCGAGGCGCCGGCGCCGGAGTTCGAAGGCCGCTGCCCGCAGCCGTATCTGCTGGGGGTGGAGATGATCCGCGAGGGCTACCTGCTGCACAACGGCCGCGCGCGGCTGTTCGCGCAGGACGACGCCGACCTGGCGCTGCTGACCGGGGACTACCTGTACGCGGCTGGGCTGGTCGAGATCTGCAGCACGGGCGACCTTGACGCCGTGACGACGCTGGCACAGCTGATCGCCCGGTGCAGCCACAACCGCGGCGAGCAGCGACCGTCCGGCGACGACGATGCGCTGTGGGACTCGGCGCTGGCCGCCCTCGGCGCCTGACATCGTCACCGCGGTCGTGACACGCGCGTAACGCCAGCGCGCCCCCAACGGGGCTCAGAGCCCGACTCGGCCCGCGACAGCGGTTCGTGTGGATTCCGTGACGGTCCGTGACAGGTGGCCGCGGCTCGTTCGGCCTGGTTGAGCGAACGCCCCAATTATTGGAGTCAAACACCGCATCGGCCTGCGTGAGGGGTTGGTGCGGCGCCTATGGCGGACCGCTGCGGCGTTCGTTGCGAAGCGGGGCAGCTTGCGTGTAATGCCGGCCGTGACGGATCGTTGCGGCGCCGTTACGTCAGGGCGTCCAGCGGTCGCCGACCGGTGTCACCACCAGCTCGTGTGTCCAGGCCGAGCGGCCCTGCTCGTGCAGGTACTGCACCGCGCGCGCCAGCTCGGTCGTGTCGATCTTCTTGCCGCCGTCGTCGTCGCCGGCGCCGCCGAAGCTGCCGTCGCAGATCAGCAGGCAGGCGTGCACGCCCTTGGGCTTCAGCTCGTTGGCAGCCGCCTGGCTGAGCGCGCGCGTAGCCGCCGCTCCCGATGCCCAGGGAGCCCGGCCCGGCAGCGCTCGCCGTGCCGACCCGCCCGTGACCTGGATCAGCGTTCCGCCGCCCCGCTCGGCCAGCGACGCGCCGACCAGCCGGTGGAACGAGAACACCTCCGGCAGCAGCTGCTCGAGGTAGGGCGCCATCGCGTCGTCATCGGTGGTCGTCAGGTCGCCGCCGCCGAAGCGGCCCTTCGGCGAGTACGCGTTCACCGCCAGGTCGAACGCGCCCGCCTCCTCGACCACGCGCCGCATCTGGTCACGGTCGGTGAGGTCGGCCTGCAACCCGCGGCCCGGGAAGGCGGCCACCGTCTCCTCGCTGCGGGCGACACCGGTCGCCTCCCAGCCCTGGGCGATCAGATGCTCGGCGATCACCCTGCCGAGGTTGCGTGCCCCGAAGACCAGCAGCTGTGGCATCCCTCTAGCCCTCGGCGGGCGGCGGGTCTGCCGCGGGCGGCGCGTCCGCCGGCCCCGCGGGCGCCGGGTCGGCGGCCGCCGGCGTGGCGGCCACCGTGGGCGTCGCCGAGAAGTCGACCTTGACCGGCTCGCGGTCGCCCGCGTCCTCGATCTCGAAGAAGTCCCGCTTGGTGAACCCGCCCATGCCCGCGATGATCGAGTTCGGGAACACCTGGATCTTGGTGTTGTACGCCTGCACGTTGCCGTTGTAGATGCGCCGCGCGGCCGCGATCTGGTCCTCGGTGTTGGTCAGCTCGGCCTGCAGCTGCTGGAAGTTCTCCGTCGCGCGCAGCTGCGGGTAGGCCTCCGCCACCGCGAACAGCCGGCCCAGCGCCTGCGACAGCAGGCCCTCGGCCGCGCCCGCCTGCGCGGGGCCGCTGGCGCTCATCGCCTTCGTGCGGGCGTCGGTCACCGCCTGGAACGTCTCGCGCTCGTGCGCCGCGTAGCCCTTGACCGTCTCCACCAGGTTGGGGATCAAGTCGTGCCGCCGCTTCAGCTGCACATCGATCCCGCTCCAGGCCTCGTCGACCTTGTTCCGGGCACGAACCATGCCGTTGTAGAGGCTGATCAGAAACACGATCAGCAGAACGATCACGACGATCACGATGATGGCGGCGAGCATGTCCGGAAGCTCCTTGGTCGGGCGGGCGCGGGAAGCCCCGCACCCGGATTCTAGGCGCCCTCCCGGCTCAGGCCAGCGACGAGGCGTCGGACCGGTGCAGCAGGCCCTCCGCCAGCACCCGGCCGGCCAGGTACCGGGCCTGCTCCGCCAGCGCGTCCAACTCGACGTCCGTGGTGCACGGATGCCGCGATACCACGACCAACGTGCCCAGCTGGTACTCGATCACCGGGGCCACCCGCCCCAGGTTGATCAACCACACGATCGTCTCGGGGTCGAACAGCTCGAGCAGCGCCTGCCGGTCGCCGTCGCGTCCCACCAGCACGCGGAAATCGGCCTCGAGCTCGGCCGACTCAAGGTGCAGCTCCTGCTCGTCCCAGCCTGCCGACGGTGCCACGAAGCCGTGCCGCGGCACCACCCGGAAGTGCGGGAAACCGGCCGCCAGCATCGCCGACACCACCGTCGCCTCCCCGATCCGGACGTCGCGGCCCTCCCGGATCACCCACGTCCAGCGAAACAGCGTTCCGCTGCCGTGCCCGACCGGCAGCTGCCAGCAGTCGTGCGCGCCGCCCTCGGGCAGCGACAGCGTGGGGGTCGCCCCCGCCGGCGGCGGGGTGCCCGGCACCAGCCCCTCGGGCAGCGCCCACGCCGCGGTCGCGCTGTCGATCTCGGCGCTCCGCTGCGCCTGCGCCCAGTACCGGTAGCCGATGTAGGCCACCACCGCCAGCGGCATCAGGTATGGGAGCAGGATCACGGCTGGGATGCGTGCGCGGGGACGTAGGCCAGCGCGGTCGGCGCCGCGTCCTTGCACAGCGCGTCCGCGACCGCCACCGATGCTGCCTCCATCGCGTCCAGCAGCTCCGTCGTGCCGGCCCGTCCGTGCACGGAGCAGACCAGCGCGCCGGTCTCGAACTCGATCGTCATGCGCGCGCCCGCCAGCTCGACCAGCTGCACGATCAGCGCCGGCGTGAACACCCTCCGCACCACCAGCTCGCTCTCCTCGTCGGCGACGAACAGCCGGTAGGCGTTGCAGAACTCGGCCGACTCCAGCTCCACCGACCGGTCGCTGGTCAGCGCGGAGGCCAGCCCGTCGGTCAGCCGCCCCTGGCCGTGGTGCCGCGGGGTGAGCGTCAGCCGCGTCATCGACTGCAGCCCGGTCAGCGTCTCCAGCACCGTGTCCGTGTGCGGGATACGGGTCTCGTGCACATTGCCGTACTCGTCCACCGAGCGCTCGACGGTCTCCCAGATGAAGTGGCCGATTCCCGCCCGGCGCCCCTCGATCTCGCCTTCGAAGCCATCCTCCAGCCGCCGCGTGTCGCCGGCGCGAAGCAGCGACGTCACCAGCGCCGCCGGCAGGTTGCGGGCCGGCTGCCAGCCGCGCCGCGCCACCCAGTCCGCGTACTCCTGCTCCTGCGCCAGCCGCCCGATCGCCTGCCACGCGAGGATGCCGGCGGCGCCCGCGCCCAGCAGCGCGCAGGCCGCCGCGACCGGCAGGTTGTGCGTCACGAACCCACCCGCCAGGCCGCCCAGCACGGCGCCGATCGCGACCAGCGGCCAGACCATCATGCCGGGAGCGCCGCCCGGCTCCTGAGACGTCGTCATGCCATCCTTATCGGCCGTCGCGCCGCCGGTCCCAACCGCACCTGCATAGACTCCCGCGCGATGGCGTTCAACGATCTCCGCGACTGGCTCGACCACCTGCGCCGTGAGGGCGAGCTGCACGAGGTGACGGCCCAGGTCGACCCCCACCTCGAGATCACCGAGATCACCGACCGCGTGACCAAGGCCGGCGGCCCGGCGCTCCTGTTCCGCGACGTCCGGGGCAGCTCGCTGCCGCTCCTGATCAACCAGTTCGGCACCGAGCGCCGCACCTGCATGGCCTTCGGCGTCGAGTCGCTGGACGAGCTGGGCGCGCGCATCCAGGGCGTGCTCGAGATGACGCCGCCGGAGGGCATCGGCGAAAAGATCCGCGCGCTCGGAAAGCTCAAGTCGCTGGCCGATTCGCGGCCGAAGACCGTCCGCAGCGGCCCCTGCCAGGAGCTGGTGCTCGACCCGCCCGACCTGGATGCGCTGCCGATCATGACCTGCTGGCCGAAGGACGGCGGCCCGTTCATCACGCTGCCGGCCGTGATCACCAAAGACCCCCGCAGCGGCATGCGCAACGTCGGCATGTATCGCATCCAGAAGTTCAGCCCCGCCACCGCCGCCATGCACTGGCAGATCCACAAGGACGCGGCCGCGGACTGGCGCGGCATGGGCGAGCGGATGGACGTCGCCGTCGCGCTGGGGCTCGACCCGATCACCGCCTACACCGCCTCCGCGCCGCTGCCCAAACACATCGACGAGCTGATGCTGGCCGGCTTCCTGCGCGGCGAGCCGGTGGAGCTGGTGCGCGCCCGCACCGTCGACCTGGAGGTGCCTGCCCGCGCCGAGATCGTGATCGAGGGGTACATCGCGAAGGGCGAGCTGGCCGACGAGGGCCCGTTCGGCGACCACACCGGCTACTACACGCCGGTCGAGCCGTTCCCGGTGCTGCACGTCACCGCGATCACGATGCGCCGCGACGCCATCTACCCCTCGATCATCGTCGGCGTGCCGCCGCAGGAGGACGTGTGGCTGGGCAAGGCCACCGAGCGCATGTTCCTGCCCGCGATCCGCATGACCATGCCCGAGGTGGTCGACTACGACCTGCCGTTCCAGGGCGCGTTCCACAACCTCGCGATCGTCTCGATCAGGAAGGCGTTTCCCGGCCATGCGCGCAAGGTGATGCACGCGATCTGGGGCACCGGTCTGCTCTCGCTGACCAAGGGCGTCGTGGTCGTGGACGACTGGGTGGACGTGCACGACTACGGCCAGGTGATGTGGCAGGCCGGCGCCAACGTCGACCCGGCCCGCGACGTGGTGCTGGCCGACGGGCCGCTCGATCACCTCGATCACGCCCCCGCCAGGCAGTTCATCGGCGGCAAGATCGGGATCGACGCCACCGCCAAGTGGGAGAGCGAGGGCTATGATCGAGGCTGGCCGTCCGTGATCGAGATGAGCCCCGAAATGCGCGCGCAGGTGACCGCTCGCTGGGCCGAATATGGCATACCCGTTACAAGCACAGATGACCGGAAGGCGCGGTAGTATGGCGCCGCTGCACTGACTGGAGGACCTGTGGCGGACACGCCCGCCGGCTCGCACGCCCACGCATACACCGCGCCGCAGGCGCCCGATTCGGCGGTCACCCGTGGCCAGTTCCTGACCCTTTCCTCGGTCGGGCTGGGGGCAATGATCGGCGCCGTGATCGGGGTTCCGGCCACCGCCTACGTGCTGGCTCCGGTGACCAAGGAGGCCACGTTCAAGTCGGTCGCGCTCGGCCCGGTCACCAAGTTCACCTCGGAGACGGCGTTCAAGCCGACGGCGGCCACCTACGTCGAGGATCCCGCCGAGCCGAACACCAGCGCCGGCCTGGCCTGGGTGCACTACACCGGCAAGCAGAACCACAACTGGCTGGCCGCCGACGCCATGTTCGTCGTGTTCTCCAACCGCTGCATGCACCTCGGCTGTCCTGTCCTGGCAACGCCGCAGGGCTTCGCCTGCCCCTGCCACGGCGGCCAGTACGACACCCGCGGCGTGCGCACGGCGGGTCCGCCGATCCGCCCGCTCGACCGCTTCCAGTGGGAGATCCAGCAGGGCGTCCTGGTGATCACGCAGCGCTGGAGCGTCGACTACGTGAACGGCCAGCTCACCTACTACCCCGTCAAGATGCCGGGCCAGCCCGTCCAAACACCGGGGCCGTTCGGCGACACGGTTCCGAACGTCCTGTACCCGAACGTCACCTACACGCACGGGCCGATCCCGAAGCCCCAGTAGCCGATGCCGTTGCCGATCCCGATCCCGCCGCCGCCCAGCCCCAAGCAGATGGTGCTCGCCACCGAGGACTGGGTCGAGTACCGCACCGGCTTCCCGACGCTGGTTCGCAAGTTCCTGTTCCGCAAGGTGCCGCCCACCGGCTGGTTCCACACGCTGGGCTCGTCGCTCCTGACGGTGTTCATCCTTCAGGCCACCACCGGCGCGCTGCTGGCGATGACCTACGACCCTTCGCCCAACGGCGCCTACGAGTCGATCCGCTACATCACCGACGTGCAGACGCTGGGCTGGCTGATCCGGGGCATGCACAAGTGGGGCGCCAGCGTGATGGTGATCTTGCTGTTCCTGCACATGGGCCGCACGTTCTTCTACGGCGCCTACAAGTACCCGCGCGAGATGACCTGGCTGACCGGATCGCTGATCTTCATCAGCGTGATGGGCATGGGCCTGACCGGCTATCTGCTGGTCTGGGACGAGCGCGCCTACTGGGCCTCTGTGGTCGCCATCAACATCAACGGCACGGCGCCGGTGCTGGGGCCGTTCATCTCGAAGTTCCTGCTGGGCGGGCCGGTGATCGGCGCCCAGACCATCGCGCGCTTCTATGCCCTGCACATGCTGCTGATACCCGGCGCCATCATCGCGCTGATCTTCGTGCACATGTGGCTGGTCGTGAAGCTGGGCGTGACCCCGTGGCCGTCACGGCCGCCGGAGCCGGAGCCGGAGCCCGCCTACGAGCCGCACCCCCAGCAGCTGCTGGACGAGCCCGTCGCGGTGCCGGTGACGGCCGCCGCCGAGCAGCGTGAGGTGCAGGAAGTCGGGGGAAATTAGGTGGCGCGCAAGGTCATCAACCGGCGCGTCCGCTACGAGACCGAGCACGCGGCGCAGAAGAAGGAGGGCCACGCCTTCTTCCCCTACGCCATGTTTCACGACGTGGTCGTGAACCTGCTGATCGTGCTGATCATCGTGGTGATGGCGGTGGTCTGGCACGCCACCGCCGGGCCGATCAACGCTTCGCATCCGGCCGGCAGCAACGGCCTGCTAGGGGCGCTGTACGAGACCAAGGCCAACCCAGCGGTGGCCCAGACCGAGCCGCGCCCGGAGTGGTACTTCCTGTTCCTGTTCGAGCTGCTGCGCATCTTCAAGCAGCCGTGGCAGCTGATCTTCGCCACCATCATCATCCCCACGCTGCTGATGGTGCTGCTGATCGCCTGGCCGTTCCTCGACACGGGCCGCGACCGGCG
>DATIOK010000032.1:0-13565 GCA_035473255.1 Gaiellales bacterium | reverse complement strand
CCTCGATCCGCGTGCTCGAGAAGTGCGGGTTCATCCAGGTCGCAGCGCACGTGGGCGACGACGGGATCGAGGAGCTCGTCCTGGAGCTGCGCTGATCTGAGCTCGCCGAGTTCATGGACGGTGCCAGGTCGGGCGCGATCCAAGAGCGGCGCGGCGACGCTCCAGGACTACGACGAAGGGCTGGCCTCAGACCTGCTACCTGCCCTGGGCGGCACGAAGCTGAACGACGTGCACCAAGCCGACGTGCTCAGGCTGGTCGAGCGGGTGCAGCGGCGCGGCGCTGGCGGCGCCGAACCGGAGGGGTGCTGATGCCGCTGCGGTCGACCAGAACCTGATCACGGTCGAGCGGGCCTGGTGCAATCGCACTGGAAAGCTACGCGGACGCAGCGATCACGACCTACGACGTGTCAGTCTGGACATGGACGGCAAAGGCCGCCCGCTGACCAACACGGCCGGCATCAACCGCCGCAATGGCGGCTACGCGGCGCGTGGGCTTCGCCTCTGGTCGAGTATTTCGAAGATGGCGCCGTCGAGAAACATGGTGCCGTCGGCGCCTTGCACCGCTCGGCCGCGCTCCCAGACGAGCCGTGTGTCGCCGTCGCGATGCACGATGCGGTACTCGATCAGGAATGGTTGATCGTGCTCGATCGCCTCGCTGACGGCCCGTTCGACGTTGGCGCGGTCGTCCGGGTGGATGATGCTCGCGAACGTTCGCTTGGCGTTGTCGATGAAGTCGGTGGCCGGGTACCCCGTGATCTGCTCGACCTGACTGCTGATGAAGTGCGTGCGCCAGTCGTTGCTGGCGGCACAGCGGTAGACCGCTCCGGGGAGGTTCTCGATCAGGGCTCGCAGCCTCGGAGCGTCCCAGTGGTCGTCCCGGCCGTACGCGAGGTGTTCGCGGCCGACCGCCATCACCGCCTGAACAACGCCGTCGTGGTCGGGGAGGGGGACGACGTCGATGCTGTAGGTGACGCCGTCGGCTCCGTGGTTGACGAACTCGTGTCGATTGCCGTCGAGGCCGGCCTGATAGTGGGCGCGTAGTGTGGCGACCTTCCCGGGGGCGGCGATCTCCTCGAGGCTGCGGCCGATCAGCTGGTGCGGCTGATGCCCGTTCCGCAAGATCGCCGAGCCTGATGCCACCTGCACCCGCAGATCTCGGTCGAACACGAGGATGACCGTCTCGGGCAGGCTGTCGAGCAGCAGTCGGTACCGCTCAGCGGCGTCGCGGTGGCGCCGGCCGATGACGCCCGTCTCGACGTGGGATTCGGCCGCGGCGGCGATGCTGCTGAGCATGCGGATGTCGGTCTCGGTCCAGCGACGCGTGCGGGTGTCAGCGACGCAGAGGCTTCCGATCGCTGTGCCGTCACCCCGGCGCAGCGCCAGCCCGGCGTAGGCGCGGAGGCCGTGCGTGGTCACGGCCACGTTGTCGCGAACGAGCGGGTCATCCTCGGCGTCGAAGATCACCAGCGGGTCGCCGGAGGCGACGACGTGCTGGCAGATCGACTGGTCGAGTGGCAGCTCGCGACCGAGCAGTTGATCGGGGACGCCGACGGCGCTCGTGATCACCTCGGTGTCGTCTGAGACGAGCGAGATGAAGCTGATCGGCGCGTGCAGGAGCCATCCTGCCAGCGTGGTCAGCCGGTCGAGGCCGTGGTAGGAGTCGGCAGCAGCGGCCAGTGGCGGCCGGGCGTCCGGCGATTCGCCCTCCTCCGGGGTCTTCCAGGCGACAAGACCCGAGAGCAGCGAGCCCACCGGCTGGTGAAGAGCTGGGTGGGGGAATGGCTTTTCGGGATCGACGGTGTAGGTGTTGCGCCGACCGACGCGCGTCCGTTGCACATACCCGGCGCCGACCAGATCGTTCAGGATCGTCTGCGTCGCGCGCTCGGTGATGCCGACGCGATCAGCGATCTCGCGGATCCGCACGTCCGGGTTCTCGGCCACAGCCAGCAGCACCTGCCCGTGGTTGGTCAGCAGGAAGAACGAAGGGGCAGCGTCTGAATCGTGATACATGAAGCAGAGATCACCTTTTTTGGGGGTGGTCGAAAGCGGTCGGCGCTCCGACGATGCGAGGAAGACCGGATAGCTGCAGTGTTATTCGGCAGTCCCGCTTCATCTTTCCACCCCCAGTTGAAAGGACCTCTCTTGATCGCTCGCTCCGCACTGTCCGGCGTGTCCCGGAAGCTGCTGCTTTCCATCGCCGCCATCGGCGCGGCCGCGGCCATCGCCGGCCTTGGCACGTACGCCACCTTTACAAGTTCTACTTCGGCGAGCCAGTCGGTCGCGTCCGGCACCGTCACCATCGCTCTCGGCGCAACCGGCGCATCGACCAACCGGCTCACCGTCGGCGCCTCGAACATCGCGGCCGGCGACACAATCCAGCGGAGCGTCGATCTCATCAACCAGGGGACGATCAACCTGGCATCGGTCTCGCTCACCACCAGCGCGACCACCAGCTCGCTGCTGAACACGGACACCACCAACGGCCTCCAGATGGCGATCGACAAGTGCTCTGTCGCGTGGACGGAGGGCGGCTCGGCGCCCGCCTACACCTACACCTGCTCGGGCAGCACCTCGACGGTGCTCGCCTCGACGCCGGTGGTCGGCTCCAACCTTGCGCTCTCGAACCTGAGCGCGCTGACGGCCGGCTCCACCGACCATATGCGGGTCACGCTGACGCTGCCCGGCGGCGCCGGCAACACGCTGCAGAACCAGTCGTCGGTGATCCAGTACGCCTTCACCGGCACCCAGCGGGCGGCCACCAACCAGTAGGTGATGGTTCGTGGCGACGACCGGAGCTCTTGAACATAGGGAGGTGCCGCCCCCCGCGGCACCTCCCGCACCGGTCCTCCGGCACAGCAGCGAAGCATGGGGCGCACGCGTCGGCCTCCTCCTCCGGCTCGTGGCGTCGCTGCTCACGCTGGCGGCCGTGGCCGTGCTGGCCGCGGTCGCCATCGGCCCCAGGCTCGGCCTCTACCGCATGGAAACCGTGCTATCGGGAAGCATGGTGCCGACATTCAACCCCGGCGACGTCATCATCGTGACGCCCGAGCCCGTCACGGCTGTGCGGCCGGGCCAGGTCATCAGCTACCAGATCCCGATCGGCGACCACCATGTCGAGAGCCACCGCGTCGTTCGTGTTCTGCAACGCGGCACCCACCCGGTGATCCTCACCAGGGGCGACAACAACGCCGAGGCCGATCCCTGGCGGGCGCGACTTACATCGAACACGGCCTGGCGGGAACGGCTGGTCATCCCCGCGGTCGGACGCGTGATCATCTGGATGCGCCAGCCACTCCCGCAGCGGATCTGCGTCCTTGGCATCCCGCTCCTGCTTGCAGTCTGGTGGCTGATCGGAATCTGGCGGCCGCGTCACCCGAAGACGGATCCGGCGTGACCCGGCCGTTGCCGCTGGTGGCGCTCGCGTTGCTGGCGGCGATCGCGAGTTCGGCCGCCGTTGCAACCGTCGCCTACGCCTCGTTCACCAGCACCGGGACGGCCACGGGCGGCACCATCTCCACCCGCAACCTGGTCGCTCCCGGCAGCCTCACAGCCACCCCCTCCGGTCACAACGTCGCCGTGTCCTGGACCGCGGGAAGCAACGGCAGCGGGTACAAGCTGCTCGCCGTCGCGAATGGGATGTCCAGCAACTGCTCGGCCGCCAGCTTCGCAACCCTCGCCGCCACCGCCTCGCTCACCTACACCGACACCGGCCGCTACACGCCTCAGGGAACGTATGAGTGCTACCAGGTGCAGACCACCTACAACACGTGGAACTCGGTCAGTGGCAACCCGACCGCCGCTGCCCAGCTCGGGTTCGTCGCCGCCGGCGTCGTCATCACCAACGGGGGTGTCGCCGGCAAGCTCGACACCGGAGACACCGTCGTCGTCACCTACAACCAGGCCGTGAACACGGCGACCGGACCCGCCTCCACCGACAACGTCTGCACCGACACCGGCACCAACACGATCGTGCTCGGAAGCACTGGCGCAGGCGCCAACTGCGCCACCAGCCCCGCAACCCTCGGCACCATCACCGGCATGACCGTCAGCAAGAAGAGCCGCTACGCAGCCACCTGGACATGGAACGCTGCCCACACCACCCTCACCATCACCATCGGCGCGAACACCGCCGGAAGCGCCGCCACAATCACCGGCACCGGCACCTTCAACCCGACCACGACCGCCGCCGGCATGCTCTCCACCACCGGCGCGTTCCACAACTGCGACACCAACACCGGCGGGGCAAACTGCCTCCCCACGCCCACCGGCGGATTCTGAACGACAGCCGCCGACGGCACTCGATGGTTACCTGGGAGCCGAGCGCTGGCTACCATCCGGCGATCCCCGGCTGTCCCCGACGCCGATACACTCGGGTCTCCCGGGTGCGGAACGCCGCGGCTTCTCCTATGTCGAGCAAACCCTCGAAGATCGATTCCGCTGCGCTTGGAGTGGGTGTCGAACCAGATCGAGTGACCGAGGCGCCGCCACGTCCACGCGGCAAGCGCAACGTCCTGCCCATGCTCAGCTCCAGGGCCGCGTTCCTCGAACAGGCGCTGCTGGTGATAGTGGCGGCGCTTGCGACGATGTACGTCGAGCGGATCATCCTGTTCACGCCGCACGTCTCCGCCACGGACACCATGCTCCTGGAGTACTGGATGCGGCGGTTTCAGGATCCCGGCCTGTTCCAGGATCCGCTCACGCATGCCCTGGTCGAGACCGGCTATGTCCCGCTCGGCTCGCAGGCGGTGTACTGGCTGGCGAGCAACGTGGTCGACCCGATCAAGTTCGGAGCCTGGGGCGTGCTGGTGCTGGCCCCGCTGTCCACGTGGCTCGTGTTCCGGATCGTTCGCGAGCACACCGCGTGGATCCCGGCGGCCTGGTTCGCAGCGGCGCTCTTCATCCTGTCCTGGCAGAACCAGCGGTTCAGCGGAACCCACCCGCGGGCGTTCGCCCAGCCGATCGTGCTCCTGACGGTGTTCCTGCTCATGCGAGGGCGCACTCGCTGGGCGGCGGCGGTGCCGGCGGTGGGGGCGCTCATCTACCCTCCGGCCGCACTCGGGGCGCTCGGCGTCCTGTTCCTGTCGGCAGTCGGCGCCCGCGGTCGCCGCCTGACCGTTGACCGCCGCACCGTGATAGCGGGTGTAGCGTCCGCAGCGGTCGTGCTGCTGGCCTACGAGCTGCCACGGATCGCCGGACTGTCGGCGGGCAACCTGATCACGGAGTCCGTCGCCCGCCACTACCCCGAGTTCGGCCCCAATGGCCAGGTGCCGTTCTTCCGGGGATCGGGGTCGATCCTCAAAGAGCTACGGGCGAACTATTCGGGATTCGCCGTCACCCTGGGCGGAAGCATCCTCATGGTCATGGCGGCGGTCGTGCTCGTGCTGCGGCCGGCCAACTGCCGGTTGATACGTAAGGAAGTCTGGGCGATGGGAGCCGCGAGCCTGCTCCTGTTCGGTGTCAGCTACGCGGTGTTGTTTCACCTGTACCTTCCAAACCGGTACACCTATCCGCTGACACCGTTCTTCTGCATCGTGATCGCGGTGTCGTGGTATCCGCTCTGGAACGCGTACGGTGAACGGCTGCGGTGGCTGCTTCCGGTCCTGGCCGTTGGCATGCCGGCTGCGGTCATATGGTACGCGGGCTCGAAGTTCGACCTGGGCCTGTTGCTCCCGTCAGCCGCGTTGTGGGACACCGTCGTCGACGGTTGGCTGACCATCGCCTGCTCGCTTGCCGCGGGGGCGGTGCTGGCCGCCGTCGTGTACTTCAACCGCAAGGACAGGGCGTTGGGCGCGCTGATCGTGCTGCTCTGCGCCGTGCTCGCGGGATCCCTGCTGACGGGAGTCGTGACCGTGGCGGGATGGCAGACCAGCAAGGGCCACGACTGCAGCAAGGATCAGCCGTTGTACAGTTATCTGCGAACGTTGCCGAAGGGGGCGATCATCGCAGGCGATCCGAAAGGGATCGACTGCGTACCGATCGAGGCCAAGCGCGGGGTGGTCATCTCACGAAAGCTGTACCAGCCGTTCGACTACACGTTTCTGAAAATCGTACGGCCCCGGATGGCCAACATGCTGCGAGCGTATTACGGCCCCTCGCGTAGAGCAATTGCCGATCTCGGCACCCGCTATGGCGCAACCGACCTGGTGATAGATCGCAAGTTGTTGAACCTGAAGCGGCCGTTTCTCCGATTCACCAAGATGGCTCCGTTTGCGACGGTCGTGAGGCAGGCCGCGCCCAAGCCCTCGCACCGTGCAGCTCTGCACCTGCCGAGCTCGTGCGAAGTCTGGAGCCAGGGCGACCTGGCCGTATACGACATCCCGTGCGTGGGCGACTCCCTGTCCAGCGGCTAGCCGGCATGCCTCCAACCGCCGGGATCCAGGGACGGCGCGTGCGCGTACCCGCCCAAAGAAATCCCGTGATAGATTCGCGCGAAGACTGGGGGCGTCATCCCGCCGATGGTCGACGATCAAGGAACCGCACACGCGTTCTGGCTGCGCGCGCCCGGCCGTGGGGAGATCAGGCCGGTCACGCTGCCCCGTCCTGGGCGCGGCGATGTGGTGGTGCGCACCGTGCGCTCCGGCGTCAGCCGCGGCACCGAGACGCTCGTCTTCAGGGGCGGCGTGCCGCCCGACCAGTACGCGGCGATGCGGGCGCCGTTCCAGGAGGGGAACTTCCCGGGGCCGGTCAAGTACGGCTATCTGAGCGTCGGGGCCGTGGAGCAGGGGCCCGCCGAGTTGCGCGGCCGAACGGTCTTCTGCCTGTACCCGCACCAGACCGCCTATGTCGTACCGTCCAGCGCGGTATCCGTCGTGCCCGAGGATGTGCCACCCGCCCGCGCCGTGCTCGCAGGCACCGTCGAGACCGCCGTCAACGCCCTGTGGGATGCCGCGCCGCTAGTCGGCGACCGGGTCACGGTCGTCGGCGCCGGGATGGTCGGCTGCTGCGTCGCGCGCCTTTTGAGCCGGATCCCGGCAGTCCAGGTCACGCTGGTGGACGTCGATGCCGGGCGGGCCGGCGTCGCCGCCGCCCTCGGCGCGGACTTCGCGCTTCCGCCCGGCGCGCAGGACGGCCGCGACCTGGTCGTGCACACCAGCGCGACGTCGGCCGGGCTGCAGCTGTCGCTCGACCTGCTCGCGCCCGAGGGCACCGTGATCGACCTCAGCTGGTATGGCGACACGGAGGTCAGCCTTTCGCTGGGTGGTGCGTTCCACGTCGGCCGGCTCGGCATCCGCTCGAGCCAGGTCGGCATCGTCTCCCCCGCTCGCAGCGCTCGGCGCACGACCGCCGACCGGCTGGCGCTCGCACTCGACCTGCTGCGCGACCCTGTCTTCGACGTGCTCGTAACCGAGCAATCGCGCTTCCAGGAACTGCCCGCCGTCATGGCCCGGCTGGCCGCAGGAACCCTGCCGGCGCTCTGCCACACCATCACCTACGGCGAGGGGTAGACCGTGTACAGCGTGACCGTCCGCGATCACATGATGATCGCCCACAGCCTGCGCGGGGAGGTGTTCGGGCCTGCCCAGCGGCTCCACGGCGCGACATACGTGATCGATGCCACGTTTCGGCGCGAGGCCCTCGACCCCGACGGCATCGTGGTCGACATCGGCCGGGCAGCCGCGGCGCTGCGGGCCGTGGCGGCCGACCTCACCTACCGTAACCTGGACGACGATCCGGACTTTGCCGGCGTCAACACCTCCACCGAGACGCTCGCCCGGGTGATCGCGGACCGGCTCGCAGAGCGCGTGCGCGCCGGGGCACTGGGAGAGGCTGCCCGGGAGATCGACGGGCTGGCCGTGACGCTGCGCGAATCGCACGTTGCCTGGGCGAGCTACGAGCGGGCGCTGTGACGACCGTGCACGTCGTGGTACCCGAAGGCATCGACGATCCGGCCCGCCCGAGCGGAGGCAATGCCTATGACCGCCGCATCTTCCGGGAACTCGCCCGGGTCGGCTGGTCGGTGCGCCGGCACGCTGTGTCCGGCTCCTGGCCGCGACCGGACGCGGCGTCCTACGCCGCCCTGGCCGGCGTCATCCAGGGGATCCCCGACGGGGCCGTGGTACTACTCGACGGTCTGGTCGCCTCGACCGCCCCAGAGGTGCTGGTGCCCCAGGCGACCCGGCTGCGGCTGGTCGCGCTCGTGCACATCCCGCTGGGCCACGAACCGGCCGATGACGGGGTCCGGTCGCGGGAGGGCGCGGTGCTCTCGGCCGCCGGCTCCGTCGTCACGACCAGCCGGTGGGCCCGGCGAACGCTGCTTGAGCTGTACGCGTTGCCCGGCGAACGCGTGCACGTCGCGGAGCCCGGAGTCGACGCCGCCGCCCTCGCGCCCGGAACCGCCGGCGCCGGGTCGCTGCTCTGCGTTGCGGCTGTCTGTCCCGGCAAGGGCCACGACGTGCTGCTCGATGCGCTCGCAACGTTGCCAGACCAGTCGTGGCAGTGCCTGTGCGCGGGCCGCCTGGACGGCGACTCGGCGTTCGCGGACGGCCTCCGCCGCCGCGTCCTTGACCGCGGGCTGGCCGATCACGTGAGCTTTCCGGGACCGCTGAGCGGAGCCGACCTCGAGCGCAGCTACCGCAACGCGGACCTGCTGGTGCTGGCGTCGCGAGCCGAGACCTACGGCATGGTCGTGACGGAGGCGCTCGCCCACGGTCTGCCGGTGGTCGCGACCGAGGTCGGGGGTGTGCCGGAGGCCCTCGGTCACGCCGCCGACGGGGACCGGCCGGGGCTGCTCGTGCCACCCGGCGACCCGGCCGCGCTCGGTGCCGTACTGCGTGCCTGGCTGGGCGACGCCGCCCTGCGAGAACGGCTACGCCGGGCCGCGCGCGAGCGGCGCCGGTCGCTGTCCGGATGGTCGACCACCGCGTCCGTCGTCTCTGGCGTCCTGACGGAGGCGGCGGCATGACCGTCGAGCAGATCCGGGTCAGCTCTCAATGGCTCGACCTGCGCGAGGCTGCCGACGCCGCCGCCCGGTCGCGCGACCTGGTCGAGCGGGTCCGGCGGCAGCTGCCGGCAGCCGGCCGCCTGGTGATCCACGACCTCGCATGCGGTAGCGGATCGATGGGCCGATGGCTCGCCCCGCGCCTGTCGGGATCGCAGCTCTGGGTCATGCACGACCGCGACGCCGACCTGCTGGAAGTCGCCGCCGCGAACCCACCCGGGCCGGCCGCCGACGGCGCCCCGGTCGTCTTGGAGACGCGGCTCTCGGACATCACCCAGCTGCGCCCCGACGACCTCGCCGGCGCGAGCCTGGTCACCGCCTCGGCGCTGCTCGACCTGATCACGGGCGATCAGCTGGCCGACCTGGCCGGGCTCTGCTCCGCGGTTGGATGCCCGGTGCTGCTGACGCTGTCGGTGGTCGGACGCGTCGAGCTGGCACCGGCCGATCCGCTCGATCGGCGCGTGGCGAGCGCATTCGACACGCACCAGCAGCGCTTGACGGCGGGCGGCCGGCTGCTCGGACCGGATGCCGTTGCGGCCACCGCCGAGCGCTTCCGCCGGCTGGGGCGCCATGTCCTCATCCGGCGCAGCCCGTGGCAGCTCGGCGCCGCCGACGCCGACCTGGCGGCGGAGTGGCTCACGGGATGGCTCGATGCCGCCTGCGGGCAGGAGCCAGGGCTGGCCGCCGACGTCAACGGGTACGCGGGCCGCCGTCTGGCGCAGGCTCGCGCCGGGCAGCTCACCGTCACCGTCGACCACGCCGACCTGCTGGTGCTGCCGTGACGACCACGGCCGTACGCAACCCGGACGGCGCTCTCCTGCGTATCGCTAGACGACGCGACCAGCCGGGAGGAGCCTCGAGCATTTCGGGAACAGGATGGAACCGGTCACCGTGGAGCTGGGCGCGCCCCGCGGGCGCGGCCGTCACGCTCGCCGTCGTCGTCTGGCGCTTTGGTGCGGGACCGTTCCTTGACGGCGTCCGCGCAGTGGACGGCCGGGCGCTGGCGGCCGCGGCGGCCATCGGCCTGATGACCACACTCTGCTGTGCCTGGCGGTGGACGGTCGTGGCGCGGGGCCTCGGCGTGCGCCTGTCGCTGCCGGTCGCCGTGGCCGCGTACTACCGGTCACTGTTCCTCAACCTCACGCTCCCCGGCGGGGTCGTCGGCGACGTTCACCGCGGCGTCAGCCACGGGCGCGACGTGGACGACGTCGGCCGCGGGCTGCGGGCCGTCGCATGGGAGCGCGCCGCCGGGCAGGTTGTGCAGGTCGTGATCACCGTCGCCGTGCTGATGGCGCTGCCGTCGCCCGTACGGTCGTCGATGCCCCTGGTTGCGGTCGCGCTGGCGGCGACGCTGATCGTCGCGGTGCTCGTGGGCCGGGTGCGACCCCGTGGCGGCCGCTCGCGCTGGGCGCGACTGCGGAACGCCATGGCCGGCGACGTCCGCGGCGGGCTGCTGACACCGCGAGCGCTGCCGGCGATCGTGCTCGCCTCCACGGTCGTCGTCATCGGCCACGCGGTCACGCTCGTGATCGCCGCGCGCACCGCCGGCACCACCGCGCCGCTGTCGCGAATGCTGCCGCTGGCGCTGCTCGCGATGACGGCCATGGTGCTCCCCAGCCTCGCCGGCTGGGGGCCGCGCGAGGGTGCGACAGCGTGGGTGTTCGGCGCTGCCGGCCTGGGTGCGGGACAGGGCGTCGCAACCGCGGTCGTGTACGGCGTGATGGTGCTCGTCGCCAGCCTGCCCGGCGCGGTCGTCCTGGTCGCGGTCTGGCTCCGTCGCGCTCGGCCTGCGGTCCAGCGCGAGCCGATCCCCGCTCGGATCAGGGTCGTCAGCCGATCGGAGGGGGCCGCGGATGCGTGACCGCCCGTACACCCTGCTCAGCTGCAGCGTGTCGATCGACGGCTACATCGGCAGCCCGGTGTCGCGCCTGCTGCTGTCGAACGACGCCGACTTCGACCGGGTCGACGCCGTGCGCGCCTCCTGCGACGCGATCCTGGTCGGCGCGAACACCGTGAGGCTCGACAACCCGCGGCTGCTTGTGCGTTCGCAAGCCCGCCGCGCCGAGCGCACGGCCCGCGGGCTGGCGCCGTCGCCCATGAAGGTGACCGTGACCCGGCGCGCCGAGCTGGACGCCGGCGCCGCCTTCTTCACCACCGGCGAGGCCGAGAAGATCGTCTACTGCGCAAGCCCGCGCGTGACCGACGCCCGCGCCCGGCTGGAACCGCGCGCGACCGTCGTCGACGGTGGCAACATCGTGGAGATGCGCAAGCTCAGCATCGACCTCGCGGCGCGGGGCGTGGAGCGGCTGATGGTCGAGGGCGGCGGCAAGGTGCACACCCAGTTTCTGACCGACGACCTCGCCGACGAGCTGCAGCTTGTCATCGCCCCGATGTTCGTGGGCGACTCACACGCTCCCAGGTTTGTGCGCGACGGCCACTTCCCCTGGAACCCCGGCCAGCGGGCGAAGCTCGCCGACGTCCGCCAGATCGGCGACGTGGTGTTGCTCCGATACGCCCTCTCGCCGCGGTTCCGGGACGACTGACCGACCAGGGCGGCGCCGCAGCGACGACCAGCTGCGGCGCCGCCGGAATGGGGTCTCGAAGACGGCGGCAAAGGCACGCGCGAACACGATCGTCAGCGGCAGCACCAGGGCGAGCGAGACGAGAAACGCCGGAGTACCCTGGCGGACGCGGCCGGCCACGACCAGCTCGTACACGACCACCACGATCGGGCCGTGCGTTAGATACAGGCTGTAGGACGACAGCCCCAGGTTGCGCATCGGCCGCGCGTCCAGCAGGCGCAGCAGCGGAGCCGGATGGCCGGTGGCGAGGGCGGCCAGCAGGCAGGCGACGGCGGGGCCCAGCGTGAGGTCGACCCAGAACAGGTGGTCGAGTGTCCACACCGAGCCCTGCCACCAGATCGTCACTAGCACCGGGGCTGCTGCGGCGAGCGCGAGCCACGCCCACGGCCACGACCTGTGGGCCCCGCTCGCGCCCACGATGCCGGCCGCCAGGATGCCCACCGCGAACAGCGCGGCCAGATCGGGCGCCGACTGGATCACGAACACGTCGAGGTGGGAGACGCGCGGGCCGACGATCCCCACCATCGCCACGGCCAGCGTCACCGCAGCGACCATGACGATCGCGCCACGTCGGCGAACCATCAGCAGCAGCAGCGGGAACAGGAGGTACAGCTGGGCCTCGACGGCGATCGACCAGAACGCTCGGTTGGGGCTCGGGGCGGCGACCAGGTTCTGCACCAGCAGGCCGTTGACGATGACCGAGCTGGAGCCGGGAACCCCCTGCCCCGGCGGGCGCACGAGCAGCCAGGCAACGGCCAGGCTGAAGACGAGGGCTGCCCAGTACGGCGGCAGGATGCGCCAGGCTCGCCGGCGGGCGAACCGGGACACCCCGTCCAGCCGCCAGCCGTGGCGAGCCGGCGACAGCGCCAGCGAGAAGCCGGACAGCACGATGAACACGACCACCGCGAACCGCCCGTAGATGAACCAGGCGGCCAAGAACGGCGCCTTGTCCACGGGGTAGCCCGGGAATGCCCGCAGGAACACGTGGTTCACCACCACGAACAGGGCGGCCAGGCCGCGGACGCCGTCCAGGCCTGCCAGCCGCCGCGGCGGGGCATCGGCGACCTCGGGCACCGGGGTGGCGGCGGGCAGCTGCTCGAGCACCGCGGGCGCGGGGGCTGTGACGCCGGCGCTCGGCAGCGCGACGGTCACGACCTGCCTGCGGTCGCCACGTTCGGGCCGAAGGCGCTCAGGAAGCGGTCGCGAAATGCGCTCATCGGCCAGACCGGCGCCTGCGAGCTGGGGCGCATGCCGTCCACCCAGCCCCACCCGCGGATCCGGTGCAGTACCGACGGGTCGTGGGCGATGATCGAGATCGGCACGTTGTGGCTGGCGTCCAGTCCGCTGACCGTCGTGGCCGGCTGGTGATCGCCCAGCACGACCATCACCAGGTTCTTGCGTGCGTAGTGCTGCACGAAGGAGAACAGGGTGCTCATCGTGTACTCGATCGAGTTCCCGTACCCCTGCCATGGGCCGTCGGTCTGGCCGCTCATGTCGACGGGCAGTTTGTAGAAGATCGAACCGTTGCCGAGGCGGTTCCACCCGATCAGCGGCGGCACCTGCGTCCACGGCTCATGGCTTGACACCAGATCGACCTCGGCGAACAGCGGCGGGCGGCCGGTCTTGCCCAGCTCCAGCCGCTGCAGGGCCAGGTAGACGAACTGATCGGGCATCGAGGCATAGGCGTAGGTGGGGCCGTGGTATCCGACGTTCAGCCGGTTGTAGACCTTGTCGTAGTGGTAGAACGACGCCCCCTCCGGCCAGTAGCGGTTGTCCGACGGCACGTCGGCGATGGTCCGCCACCCCGCCCGTTTGAAGGCGGTGCTGAGCGTCAGGCGATTGCTCGCCACCAGCTGGTCGTAGCGGCTGGGGGTGTTGATCCAGAGCCCCGACTGCATCGTGGAGTGCGCCAGCCAGCTGATGCCACCGAACGTCGACGAGGTCAGCCAGCCGCTGCGGGCGCCGAAGCCCGCTGATCGCAGCTGCTTCGTCCCGGCGGCGAGCACGCTGTCGACCTTCGGGGAGAAGGAGGACCCCTGCACCGC
>DATIOK010000031.1:0-4599 GCA_035473255.1 Gaiellales bacterium | reverse complement strand
GCGCCCCCATCGGCTCAATGCCATCGTCTACGACGTCGGCATCGACACCGGGCCGGCCGCGAACCGCGTCCAGGCGGGCACGCTCGACTACGAGTCTGAGAGCTTTCCGGACTACGGTGTACTCGCGCCCGGCGGCGCGATCGCGCACGCGTACGGCAACGCCCACCAGCCGGCGGACAAGCCCTGGTACGTCTCGATCCCCGTGCCGGGGCTCGACTGGCTCGAGATGAACACCTCGAGTGGGCTGCTCTCCCACCTGTCAGCCCGCAGGGCGGTCGAACTCGCGATCGACCGCCCGGCCATCGCCGCGCTGAGCGGCGGCATTGCGGCCGACCAGTATCTCCCGGCGGCAATGATGACGCCGACCTCTCCGGCGCCGGGGCCGCCGACCGTGGCCGATCTTGCACAAGCCCGAGCCCTGCTCCACCACCGCCACGCGACCGTGACGCTGCTGATCGGGGCGTCCTACCCGCTGTACGGCGAGTACGCGAGCGTGATCCGCGACGACCTCGCCCGCATCGGGCTACATGTCGTGATCCGCCGCGTGCCCGACCAGTACGGCGCCAAGGGCGGCGACATGCGCATCTACGGCTGGCAGTTCGACTTCTGGGACCCGGCGGACCTGTTACCTGTGTTCTTCTTCGCGCGCGACCCCACGCTCAATCCCTACGGATTCGACGCAGCACGGTGGCAGCGCGCCGACGACCATGCGGGGCAGTTGACCGGCGCGGCCCGCCTGCTCGCTTATAGCGCCATCGCGCGCGGCATCCACGCTCTCGTCCCGTGGGTCGTGCTAGACCAACGCGGAGACCCTGCCCTGTTCTCAACACAGCTTGGATGCATCCACTTCCCGCCAGCGTATGCGGGCGTCGACCTAGCTGCGCTCTGCCTGCGCCACTGACCCGATCGGCAGAGTACGAGCTCACTTCCTCGTTCCTGGCAATCTCGCGGCGGGTGTAGAGTCGTACACTGGCCTCTCGATCAAGGAGCTGAAATGGCTTACGCCATCGTGCACCACTTCCCCGGCGGCACCCAGGCACAGTACGAGGCGTCGATCGCCGCGGTTCATCCGGCGGATGGCAGCCTTCCCGGCGGACAGATCTTCCACGCAGCCGGTCCTTCGACCGGCGGCTGGACCATCACGGCTGTGCACGAGTCTCAGGAGAGTTGGGAGCGGTTCCGCGACGAGATTCTGATGCCGAAGATGCAATCGGGGATCGAGGGAGGGTTCCCGGCGCCACCGGAGGAAACAGCCTTCCCAGTCCATAACCTTCAGCAGGCGGGCCAGCGGGTTTAATCACCGTAACGGATTCACGGAAGCCAATCGGCGGCGGTCAACCCGCTCAACCAGGCCGTTCCTGCGCCACTAAAGCCCGCGAGCAGCCTTGCGATTCGTAGTGCCCGCCATGCGACGAGGTGCTGGTGACTCCGGGAGCGTAAGCGCTCACTCGTCCCAGCGCAGCGACACTAGCTCGATTCGATCTGCCAGCCCTTGTAGTTGGAGGCTGCGGTGATTGGTGGTTGTCCGCCCAGGATCTTCGTCTAGGCATTCTTTGCCGACGAGGATCTCGTTCGCCGCGGCGGCGCTGGCTATGGGTGCGGCTACATGTACGCCGCGACCGCGGTAGGCGCCGTCGTTCACGATCGCGTCTGAGGCGTGCACGCCGATCCTGACTGATGGAGCAAACCCGTTGTCGCGCCTGTGGGTGTCCAGCCGTCGTTGGATGGCGACTGCGGCGGCGATGGCGTGTTCGGTGTCAGCGAAGGCGACGAAGAAGCCGCCGCCCGCGTGATCGATCTCCTCGCGTAATGGGCATCTGCGCCGGCGCCGGCAGCGACCATGTCAACGGCGGCCGCGGCAACGACCAGATCTTCGGCGGTAGCGGCAACGACACCGAGCTGGGCGACGGCGGCGCCGACACGCTGGTCGGCGGCAGGGGCTCCGATCACCTGCAGGGCGGCGACGGCTCCGATGTCCTGGCCGGTGACGGCGGCAGCGACGACCTGCAGGGCGACGGCAGCACCGACACGCTGGTGGGCGGCTCCGGAAACGACACCGAGCAGGGCGGTACCGGCAACGGCACCGAGCAGGGTGGCGACGGCAGCGACACGCTGTTGGGCGGCTGGGGCGACGATACCCTGTCGGGCGGCTCGGGCAGCGACCAGCTCGACGGCAACCAGGGCAACGACAACGAGCAGGGCGATGGCGGCAACGACACCATCCGCGACGACCAGGGCAGCAACACCGAGGATGGCGGCAGCGGCGACGACGTCGTCAACGGGGTGGACGAATAGCAGCACCGCCTAGCTTCACGTAGTGCGCGGCCCGTTGACTCGACCCCGGGCCGACGCCTGCGTTTGCCGGCAGGGCCCGCCGCCTCCGGAGATGATTGAGCCGAATCGGGGAGCACGACATGCGCGCGTGGGCCCCAGACTCCGCGTCGGTCAACCGCCGCCGCCAATTTCGCGGCTTGGCCGGCAGGAGATCATCCGCTGTGCAATAAACAGCAATCACAAGCAGGTCGAGGTCGGCGGCATCGAGGCCTCCACGGTCGACGGTGACATAAGCACCGCCGACTTCGACCTGCTTCCCGAGGTCCCTTTCCCACGGCCACGCCGTGGAATCAATCATCTAGCCCGCCGTCATCTGCAGGAAGCCCCGCAGCCGCTCCAGCACCGGATCGACCTGCGACGTGTCTCCCCAGCGGCCCAGCACCTGCATGTCGCCGGTTCGCCGGTCGAAGCGCGGCTCGATCCGGCCGACGATGCGGTCGCCGCGAAGCACCGGCAGCACGTAGTAGCCGTACTCGCGCTTGGCCGGCGGGACGTACATCTCCAGCCGGTAGCGGAAGCCGAACAGCGCCTCGGCCCGGCTGCGGTCGTGGATCAGCTGGTCGAACGGCGACAGCACCGTGACGCTGTCGTCCACCCGGTCATCCGCGATGTCGGGATGCGCCTGCCACTCGCCCTTCACCAGGCGCACGCCCAGCGCCCGGAAGCGCTGCTGTGCGAACTGCCGGTCGGCCTCGCGGCGGGTGAGCGGGTGATCGTCGGGTGGTTGCCAGCGATCCGCCACGTCCCACAGCCGCTGGCCGCCGCTGCGGCCGACGATCCCGATCTCGCCGCGCAGCTGCAGGATCTCGAGCATGCGCCCGACGTGGCGTGTGCCGTGCCAGCGGTGGCGCTGGCGGCGCTCGACCGACCGGTCCTCGAGGTCGCGCGACAGCAGCGGCCCGCGGCGCTCCAGCTCGCGCAGCACGTAGCGGCGAAAGCCCTGGTTCTGCTCGAGGAACTGGCGCCACCAGCGTTCGCGGGCGGTGGTGTTCGCGCGGCGGTACGCGCGCATCCAGGCTCGCACCATCGGCAGCGACTCGATCGGCCAGATCAGCGCGTTCCACTCGAACAGCTGCCGCTCAGCCCACAGCAGGCGGTCGAGCTCCCCCCGGTCGAACGCTCCCAGCCGGCTCCACAGCACCAGCTCCTGCGGCGTTGCGACGGTCGCGATCGGGTCGATCTGGAGGAAGCCGAGACGCCGCACAGTGTCCAGGACGCCGGTCGCCGACCCGTCGAGGAGCTGCGCGCGAACGGCGATCCGCCGGGCGCGGTCATGGTCGACCGTCCGTGGCATGGGGCAACCCTAGTCAGGTCTAGGTGATCGCGACGCGCCGGGAGCGCGAGGTGGCGCTCATCCAGGCGTGCGATCCGCCACCGGCATAGCTCCAGCGCAGGTACGCCGCGCCAGGCGTGGTGAAGTGCACCTTGCGCGAGTAGCCGCCACTCCGGTTCACGGCGACGGTGGCGATCGTGTGCCAGGCGCCGCTGGTCTTGCGCCGCCCCTGCAGGCGCACCCGGGCGCCGTGCATGTTCGGCTTTGACGTGCCGCCGAAGGTGAACGACGTGCCGTGGGCGACGCTGGCGCGTGACGCCTTCGATCCCAGGCGCGGGATCACGTGGATGGTCGTGCCCGCCACCGTCAGGCCCTGCTGGACGTCCGAACCGGGGAAGATCGCCTGCCAGCTGAGGTTGCGCCGCAACTGGCTGGTGAACGCGAAGCTCCAGACGCCGCTCGAGTCGGTCTGGTCGCGGTACCAGTAGATCCTGTTGCCTTCGCGCAGCTCGACGTAGACCCGCCGGTTCACGATCGGTGTGTCGGTCGAGTCTTTGAGGGTGCCGGCGAGGGTGACCTGCTGGCCGTACTTGACCGTCTTGGTTTCAGTGGGGCGGGTGACGACCAGGTTGGTCGCGTCCGGGCTGGGCACCACCGGCGTGAATGTCGCCAGCTTGGTGGCCAGAAGGTCGGCCCTGGGCGAGCCCAGCCCGGTGGCGGGGTCGTAGCCGACCCGGGCCTTGTAGAAGCCGGAGCCGTTGATGCTGTTGGAGCCCTGCGTGATGTCCCAGAACTTGCTCGGGTTGCTGTAGAGCAGCGGGTTCGCGAATCCCATGCGCTGGCCGCCAGGCTGTGACAGCGAGTAGGTGTTCGCGTCCGCCGTGATGGCGGCCATCAGCGGGGCGCCGGCGCTGGTGCCGCCCACCGGGAACCAGGGAATGCCGCTGGGGCAGCCCGAGGCTGCCGAGGTGCACTCGACGATGTAGCCGGTG
>DATIOK010000030.1:0-15537 GCA_035473255.1 Gaiellales bacterium | reverse complement strand
TTATCGCGCGATCCGTGAAACCGCAGCAGCCGCACCTTCTCGGCGATCTCCTCGCTGGAGGCGATCGCCATGCCGGCGTCGCCCATCGCCGGGAAGTTCTTGGTCGGGAAGAACGAGAACGTGGCCACGTCGCCGTAGCTGCCGGCCCGGTAGCCCTCGAAGGTCGCCCCGAAGGCCTGCGCGGCGTCCTCGATCAGCGCGATCCCGTGCCGGTCGGCCAGCTCCCGGAAGGCACGCAGGTCGGCGGTCTGGCCGAAGATGTGGACGGGCATCACGGCCCGCGTGCGCTCCGTGATGGCCGCCTCGGCCGCCTCCGGGTCGAGGCACAGGGACACCGGGTCGATGTCGGCGAACACCGGCGTCGCGCCGCGGCCCGCGATCGCCTCGGCGGTCGCGAAGAAGGTGTACGCGGTGGTCACGACCTCGTCCCCGGGGCCGATGCCGAGCGCCTGCAGGCCCAGCTCGAGCGCGTCGGTGCCGTTTGCGACGGCCACCGCGTGCCCGTAGCCGACCGATGCCGCCACCTCGACCTCGAGCGCCCGCACGTTGGGGCCGAGGATGAACCGGCCGGAGTCGATCACGTCACCGACGAGCTGCTTTATCTCGGGCAGCAGATCCTCGTACTGCGCCTTGATATCCATCAAAGGAACCGACACAAGGAGGCCGAGTCTAGACGGCCGACTGCCGCCGTCGTCGCAGTAGCCACCAGCCCGCGAGCGCCACCGCAGCCACCACCACCAGGTAGTCGAGGTAGCCCAGCCGGTGGTGCCAGGTGTCCCAGTTCGCGCCCGCCGCGTCGCCGATCCAGACCAGCCCGAAGCACCACGGCAGGCAGCCCAGGAACGTCAGCACCGAGAACCGCAGCAGCGGCATCCGCGCCACCCCGGCCGGCAGCGAGATGAACGTGCGCACTAGCGGCACCATCCGTGCGAAGAACACCACGGGCGAGCCGTAACGCTCGAACCAGCGCTGCGCCTGGTCGATGCGCCTGGTGCTGTGGTCGTGCCGCAGGATCGCGTAGTCGACGCCGTAGGCGCCCACGCCCCAGGCGATCCACGACCCCACCAGGTTGGCGAACGCGCCCACCAGCACCGCCTGCCAGAACACCAGGTCGCCCTGCGACACCAGGTAGCCGGCGTACACCATCGTCACCTCGCTCGGGATGGGGATGCACGCGCTCTCGAGCACCATCAGCACGAAGATGGCGGTCAGCCCGTGCGCCGCCACCTGGTCCTGCACCCAGTTCGCAAGCGAGGTCAGCACAGCAGGTCAGACACGCGCCACGGCGATCAGGGAGGGCATCTCGAACGTGATGTGGCCGTCGGCGCGGAGGTGCTCCAGCCGCGGTGCCAGCTCGGCGACGACGGCTGCCCGCCGGTCATCGCCGGCGGCGGCGAACGGGCCGGCGGCGGGGTTCGACCCGGCCACCCCGGCGGCGAACTGCTCCGGGCCACCGGCGAACCGGGCCCGCACCCGCTCGATCTCGATCACGACGTCGTCGTACCCGGCCTCCTCCAGCAGCCGCCGCAGCTCGCCCGGATCGGACAGCCCGTACGGCGCGCGCAGGATGTCCGCGACGTCGCGGCCGATGTGGCGATCGATTGCCTCGGTCAGGGCATACCACCCGGCCGTGTCCGGCAGGTCGGTCCAGCAGGCGACTGCGAGCCGGCCGCCCGGCGCGAGCACCCGGCGAAACTCGCGCAGCGCCGCGTCCCGGTCAGGAAAGAACTGCAGCCCCTGCTGGCAGGTGACCAGGGTGAACGCCCCGTCCTGGAACGGGAGCGCGTCGGCCGACCCCTGCACGTAGTCGATCGGCGCATCGCCCTCGACGGGCGGCCACGTGCGCGCCCGGACAAGCATGCCCTCGCCCAGATCGAGGCCGGTGACGTGCCCGCCGGAGCCGCTGCGGGAGGCGATCGTGCGGGTGAGCACACCGGTCCCGCAGGCGACGTCGAGGGCGCGCTCGCCGGAGCTGACCTCGACCGCATCGGCAACCGCCTCGGCCAGGGGCACGAACATGGCCGGCGCCAGATACCGCTCGTAGCTCGCCGGCGCGGCGGGGTCGTTCGCCGCCCAGTCCATGGCGCTGCTCACGACGATGCCTCCTGCTCGAGCAGCTCCAGCTGCCGCTTGAGGCCGTGTTCGATCGGCCCCTTGGCCACGACCGCCAGCAGCCGCGGCAGCTCCACGACGGCGGTCAACGTGACGCGGCTGCCGCCGCCGTCCGGCTCGACCACGAACTCGGTGCTGCCCTCACGGGTGCCGTCCACCCGATGCTCGACCAGACGCCGCGGCGGCTCCAGCTCCGTCCGCCGTACCAGCATCCGCTCGCTCCTGCCCATCGCCGACACCGTGCACGAGATCTCACCGGAGCCGAGCACCTCGACCTGCGACACCGAGGTCGGCAGGGTGCGCACGTGGCGGTGGGGATCGCTGATCACGTCCCAGACGTCCTGGGGGGCGGCCGACGGCATCCGCCTCGAGACGGATGCCTTCACGACGCGGCGGCGAGCGGGAAGTCGCGCACGGTCCGGTACAGCGTGTCTCGCTGCGACGGTCTGAAGCCCGCGTTGCGGATCGTGTGCAGGAAGTCGTCGACGCCCGCCCGGTGGGTCGTGCCCGCGGCCGAGACCACGTTCTCCTCGATCATGATCGAGCCCATGTCGTCGGCGCCGTAGAACAGCGCCACCTGCCCGATCTTGATGCCCTGGGTCACCCACGAGCTCTGGATGTGGTCGACGTTGTCGAGGTAGATGCGGCTGACCGCCTGCATCAGCAGGTAGTCGAAGCTGGTGGGATACCACGTCACCTGCTGCGCCAGCTCCGTGTTGTCGGGCTGGAACGTCCAGCTGATGAAGGCACGGAAGCCATGCATCTCGTCCTGCAGCTCACGGATCCGACGCAGGTGCTCGATCCGCTCGTCCAGCGTCTCGACGTGGCCCCACATCATGGTGGCGGTGGTGCTCATGCCGAGCCGGTGGGCCGCCCGCATGATCCCCAGCCACTCGTCGGAGGTGGTCTTGATCGGCGAGATGATGGTGCGCACGCGATCGACCAGGATCTCGGCGCCGCCGCCGGGCAGCGAGTCGAGGCCGGCGTCGCGCAGCCGCGACAGCGTCTCGGACGGCGTCAGCTTGGCCTTGCGCGCGATGTGCTGCACCTCGCTCGGCGACAGCGCGTGCAGGTGGATCGGGTAGCGCGCCTTGATCGACCGGAACAGGTCTTCATACCAGTCGATGCCGAGCTCGGGGTTGTGGCCACCCTGCATCAGCAGCGCCGTCCCGCCCAGCGCCAGCGTCTCCTCGATCTTCTTGTAGATCACCGGCCGCGGCAGCGTGTAGCCCTCGCGCCGGTCACCCGGCCGCCGGTAGAAGGCGCAGAAGTTGCAGTCGGTGTAACAGATGTTCGTGTAGTTGAGGTTGCGGTCGACGATGAACGTGACACGGTCGGCCGGCGTCCGCCGGCAGCGCAGCTCATGGGCGACGCGTCCGATCCGCACCAGCTCGCGCGACTCGAGCAGCGTGCGCGCGTCGTCGTCGGAGATGCGCTCGCCGGACAGCGCCTTGTCCAGGGCCAGCTGCACCGGGCTCGTGAGGGTCGCACCGATCACCAGGCGGATGCTAGTTGAAACCCCGCGGCCGGTGAGGCCGGTAGCCTCGCGTGCTGATGTCCGCAGACGCCGCCGGAGCGATCATGCTGCTGGCCCTCCTGGCCTGGGTTTGGGTGGCCGGCAGCGCGCTTGCCCGCGAGCGGCCCGCGGCCGAGCGGTTTGCGGTCGGAGCGCTGGCCGCCTGCGGCCTGGCCTGGACGGCGATGGTGGCGGGTGCCCTCAGCGTCGGGCTGCTGGGCAGCACGATTGCGACGGCCGGTCTGGCGCTGGCGGCGGCCGTCGCCTTCCTGGCGCTGCGCCCGCCCCTGCGCGCGCCGCGGCCGGCGGTCGCTCCGCTCGTCACGGGCTGCGTGGCCGGGCTAGTGCTGAGCGCTCCGCAGCTGGTGCTGACGCTGGGCGCGCTGCAGCCCTCGCGCGGCGACCTGCTCTGGCACCTGGGCTGGATCCACCAGCTCGAGGACGGGGCCGCCACCCCGGGCGGGGTCTATGCCGGCGAGCCGAACGGCTACCCGTGGCTGTTCCATGCGCTGGTGGCATGGATCGCGGGAGCGCTGCCGGGTGGGGCGGAGAGCGCGGTGTGGTCGATGCAGGGGTTCGGCCTGGTCTGTGCCGGCACAGGCATCTGGCTGCTGGCGATGGAGATCTGCGACCGCCGGCGGGCCGCCACATGGAGCGTCGGCCTGTTCCTGGGGGCGGCCTCACTGGGGTGGGCCGCGGACGCCCACGGGTACCGGTTCGACATGGCGACGATCGACGCCGGGCCCTTCCACGGCAGCCCGGTGCCGGCTCTGACGCCCGCGACGACGTTCCTGCCGCCGATGATCCCGCGCGACCTGGGGCTGGCGCTGGTGCCGATCGTGCTGTGGCTGGCGCTGCGGGCGATCTCGGGTCGGGGAGCGATGTGGTGGGCCGTCGGTGCCGCCGGCGGCCTGGTGTTCCTGATCGCCCCGCCGGCCGGACTGCTGTGCGCCGCCTGGGTGGCGGTGCTCGCAGTCCTGGAACGCTGCCGCGACGCCTGGCGGGCGGCGCCGGCGGGAGCGGCGGTGGTGGCACCGTGGCTGGTGCCGCTCGCGCTCGCCTACCTCCGCTACCACGGCTTCGTCCAGACCACGGAGTTTGATGCTGGCACGCCCAGCGCCGGCCAGTCGCTCGCCGCCGTGGGCCTGACGCTGCCGCTCGCGGCCGCGGGCATGGCCGTGCTGTACCGGAAGCGACGCCCGGCGCTGTCTCGTTCGCTGGCCTTGGTGACGGTGCCGGCGCTGGCCGTCGTCGCCGGGCTGCTGGCATCGCACGTCGACACCGGCGGCGTCCCGGCAGCGCTCGTCGGCTGGCCGCGCTACATGCCGTTCCTGGTGCTCGCGCTGTGCGTCCCGGCCGGCGTGGGCGCGGACGCGCTGGTCACGGCCGCAGGCCGGCGCAGGCCGGCCGCCGCGCCGGCGGCGGCCGCACTGCTGGCCTGCCTGGCGCTGGGGTCGACGGTGCTCGCGTCCGCGAGCATCTGGCGCGACCCGGTCTCGCCACTGCTGGACTGCGGCACGCTGCCGATCAATGCGGACACGCGCGTGGCCGTGGTCGCTCCCGAGCCGGCAGCGGACATGCTCAGCCTGCGGCTGTTCGCCCGCAGCGGTGCCGGGTTCTACTACCTGCGCACGGCGTCGGCCAACGTGCGATTCCGCAGCTGGCTGCACGACCGGATCCCCGATCTGGCCGCCCGCCGCCGGGCGGTCGCGGCGACGCTGGCCGGCGGGCCGCCTCCGGCCGGCGTGGACGTCGTGCTCGCCAAGCCCGGCGTCGTCCCTGCCGGAACCGGGACGCTGGTCGCCTCGTGCACGTTCGGCGACCGGCGGTGGGACCTGACGCGCACAGGTCCACCGTGACATCTTCGGCCACCCCCGGACGGTACCCTCCCGTGGGTGATCCTCGCCGCTGCGACCGTCTTCGTCATCCTCGCGTGCGGTGCGATCGCCACGCTGGCAGCGCTCCCGGCCGGTCACAGCTCGATCCCAGCCCGCGTGGCGGCGGTGTTCGGACTCGGGTACGCGATGGTGCTGTGGCCGGCGACCGCGCTGGCGCTCGTGCACCTGCTGCGGCCATGGTCGCTGGCGCTGCTGCTGGCGACGGTGAGCTGCCTGCTGCTTTGGTGGACGCTGCGACGAACGCCACTGCGCGAGCTGCTGGGGAGCCTGCGGGGCGAGGCCCGGGCGGGCTGGCCCGTGGTCGTATTCGGGCTGCTGGCGGTGACCGCCATCGCGATCGCGCGGCTGCGGATCCCGGTCGACGCGTCCGCCGGCGGCTGGAGGTACTGGAGCGACGGGCTCGAGTTCGCGGACGCCGGCCGCGTCCCGTCGACGGTGCTGCAGTGGGGAGCGCTGCACGCGCCCGCAATCAGCAAGCTGGGCGCCAACTCCTTCGATGCCGGGCTCTCGTTCGTGCTCCGCGACCACCCGTTCTCCGCCATGGCGGCCGCGCTGTGGATCTCGGCGGTGGGGTTCGCCGCCGGCATGTTCGCGCTGGGCTGGGAGCTGGGCCTGCGCTGGTGCGCCGCCGCCCTGCCGCTGCTGGCCCTGACGGACCATGCGTGGCCGGGGGGCCTCGTGCTCGATGCGGACATCGTTCACAAGATGACCTTCTTCCAGACCGAGGACAGCGGCCGCATGTGCATGCTGGCGGCGCTGGTGCTGGCGGTGCCGCTGCTGCGCGGCGACGCCGGCGCCGGCCTGCCCAGGGCCGTCGCGACGGGCGCGCTGATCGGGGCGGCAGCGCTGACACACCTGGTGGCGGTGATCGGGATCGCCCCGCTGATGGCCGGCTACGCCGTCGCCGCGGCCGTCCGCAGCGGCCGCTGGCGGGCGATCGCCCGCTGGAGCATCGCCACGGCGGCGGGTGGGCTCGCGGTCGCGGCGATGGCGCTCGTGCTGGCGGGCGGTGACCTCGGGTTCCAGGGAGCATCCGGCACCCCCTACCGGGCCGTCAACGGGCGCTACGACCCCACCGCGGCTCTGCTCGGTCTCAAGAAGACACCGATCCCGAAGTCCCGACGCCGCTTCTACACCCCACCGGTGACGGCCGCGCGCAACCTCTACTCGACGGCCACCGCGCTGCCCGCCCACGGCCGCACGCTGGTGCTGCCGCTGCTGGCGCTGGGGCTGCTGGGCCTGGCGGCCGTGCTGCTCGGTGGCCGGCCGGAGCGGCTGGCCGTGGCGGCCGCCCTGTTCGCGCTGGCGTCGCTGTACGCGATCGAGCTGCTGTTCTCGGCCCGGTATGCCTACTACGTGCCGGCGACGTTCGGCGACCGGCGCGTGTTCGAGTACGCCAGCCTGCCGCTGCTGGTGCTCGCGGCGGCCGGCATGAACGCCCTGTTCGGCAGCACCCGGCAGCTGCGCCCGCGGCTGCCGGCGGTCTGTGCGGCCGCGCTGCCCCTGCTGATCGTCGCCGGCATCGGCTGGAACGGGCTGACCGCGGGCGTGCACGGCGGGCCGGCCGTGTCCTCCATGATCGAGGCGGCGCGTGTCGCCACGCCATGCAACACCCGGCTGCTGACGCCCACGAGGACGCGCGGGTCGTTCCAGGCGCTGACCGGCCGTGCCAGCATGCAGGAGGGCCTAATGGTGTTCCTGCGGCCGGCGCTGCTCGCCCAGGCGCTCGACATCGAGGCCGGCGCGCGGCGCTTCTACGCCGACCCGGCCGCCAACGCAGACCTGCTGCGCCGGTGGTCAATCGACTACGTGCTGGCCCGGCCCGATCAGGCAAAGCGGCTGATGCGCCTGCCCGAGCTGAGCCTGCACGCGCAGGTCGGGCCCGTCTCGGTGTTCGCGGTGGCCGGGGCCGGGGCCGACGCGCCTCGCCCCGACGACGTGCCCGGGTACCGTTGCTCGAGCGAGCCGCTGCGATGACCGGGCGTCGCTACACGCGAGCCGGTCTGCTGGCGCTGGCCGGCGCCGCCGCGGCAGGGGTCACCGCCAGACAGCTGCTCGGCGGCGGCGGGGCCGCGGTGGCGCCGCCTCCAGGGCCGGCGCCGAGCCGGTTTCGCCTCCGCAGCGCGTTCAGCGGCCCGGATGGATGGGGGCCGCGGTGGGTTCCGCTTCAGGGGCCGCTGATGGTCACCGCCGGCCGGGCGGTGCTGACGGTGCCCGCCGGCGTGCACACCACCGCCGCGGACCAGCCGATGCCCGTGCAGCTGCTGGATGCGGTGCACGCCGACGGGGCCCAGCGGCTCGAGTTCGCCGTCACCGACGCCAGCCTGCGGCCGGGGCTGCTGCTGCGGTCAACCGGACCGCACGCGTTCGTGGCAGTGACGATCGAGAGCGGCCGGCTGGTGATCGCCGAGTACGCCTTCGACGGCCGCCGCACCGTTGCCATCCAAGACACCGACCCGTTGGCGGCGGGCGCGCGCCACGTGCTGGACGTCCGCTACCAGGGCGGCCGTGTCTGGGCGAGGGCCTGGCGGGGAGACGGGCCGGAGGCGGACTGGCAGGTCTCGGGGCCGGTGGCGGCCGTGGCCGGGAACCCCGGCGTCCTGGCCGTGCACCCCCTCAGCCTGCGTCCATGCCGGCTGGAGGTGCGCAGCCACACCGTCGCCACAGACACGCAGCCGCAGCCGACCAGCCCGGTGGCGCCGGTGCTGATCTCGGGCATCCCCAGCCCGCGCCTGGACGGCGCCCACGACGTGCGCATGCGCGTATGGAGCGCCTACCCGGCCCGCATCAGGTTCGAATGGTCGGTGGCCGGCGGCGGGTTCGAGCACAGCCCCGAACAGGTCGTCGACGGGTTCCCGCTGACCGCGCTCCACCAGATCCGAGCCGACGGCGGCGTTCGCTGGCGCGTGCGCCTGCGATCGCTGACGGGCGCGGCGGAGACGGTCACCCCGCTGCAGGACGTCCGGCTGACCGGGCACGCAGGCGGCCTGACGCTGCTCGGCGCCAGCTGCTACAAGCTGATCGGCCCAGGGCGCAACCAGGGCTACCGGCGACTGCTGGAGGCGGCCACCAGGACGCCTGCCGCGATGGTGTTCGAGGGCGACTTCGGGTACGCCGGCAACTTCAACGACGGCAGCTACAGCCGTTCGCCCGCGTTCTTCGCCGACCGCTTCCAGCGGTTCCTGGCCGACCCGGGGTTCGTCGCCATGCGGCAGCGCGTGCCGGTCGGGTTCATCATGGACGACCACGAGTACGGCCCCGACAACAACGCCGACCGAACGACGCTGCTGCCGTGGACGTGGCAGCTCTGGAACCAGATCTCGGCCGACTCCGAGCGGCGCGGCTACTTCGACGTCCGCGCCGGCGACGTTCACTGCCTGACGCTGGACGGCCGTCGCTACTGCGATCCGGCCGGGGGCCCGAACGTGCCCGGCAAGACGAAGCTGGGGATCGAGCAGCGGACCTGGATGGAGCGGATCCTGCGCACCAGCGACGCCGCCATGTTCGTCGTCTTCAGCGGCGACGCCTTCGGCACGCGCGTCAACCCCCGCAACGGCCGCGTCGAGCACGACAACTACATCTACAGCTGGCCGCACGAGTACCGCCGGGTGCTGAGCGCGTTCATGGACGCCCAGCTGCGCGGCAAGCGCGTGCTGATCGTGAGCGGTGACTGCCACTCGCTGCGGATCGATCAGCACCCCGACCCGCAGGGCAGACCCGAGGCGGCCGGCATGCGGATCACCGAGTTCACCTGCGCAGGCATCCGCTGCGAGCTGTGGTCGGGCGCGGCCCCGGGCGACCCGAACGTCGACCGGTCGCGCTACAAGCTGAACGTCTCCGGCGCCGGGTTGATCGAGATCGACCCGCCGGGTGCGGCCGACCGCACCATCACGCTGCGCGCGATCGATGCCACGGCCGGGCGGCCCCTGGACACGTGGCAGCCGCTGGTACTGCCGTTCAAGCCGGCGTAGCCGGGTTCACGCCTCGGTGCGGACGCCCTGCACGAAGTGCAGCTCCGGCACCGTCTCCAGCTCGCCGGCCAGGTGCGCCAGCTCGAAGAACCGCACCAGCCCCTGCCGCTCACGCGGGCCGAAGTGGTAGCGCAGCTTCTCGAAGTAGCGGGCCAGGAAGCCGGCCGGCCAGCCGTACTCGGCGGATGCCCTGCGCGCCAGCGCCTCCGGCTCGGAGCGGGACACGGCCAGCGCGCGCAGGTGCGCCCGCTCCAGCTCCTCGAGGCCGTCCTCGACGCCCTGCCGGCAGGCCCAGACGGCGTACACCATCGGCAGCCCGGTGCGCTCCTGCCAGAGGCGGCCCAGGTCGTAGTGCGGCGTGGGATCGTCGAAGGCGCTCTGCAGCGCGGCGTCGCCGATCAGCATGCGGGCGTCGGCCGGCTGGTCGAGCGGCACCAGCTCCACCTCGCCCAGCAGCACCCGCGTCAGCACCACCGAGGTCGCGCTCTCGGGCGTGACCGCGACCGAGCGCACCTGCTCGATCGGCTTGCGCGTGATCAGCTGGATCGAGTCGACGGCGCCCTCGGTGGACACGCACAGGCGCGGCAGCAGCCGCAGCTTGTCGGCGTGTCGCGCGTACTCGATCGAGCTGATCGGCGCCACGTCTATCTCGCCCGCCATCAGCATCCGGTTCAGCGTGGTGGGCACGCCGCTGACCTGCTCCAGGCCCTCGCCGTCCAGCTCGTAGAACACCGGCGCCATGTTGGCGTAGCTGATCCGCCCCAGCCTAAGCAAAGGTGCGCACCACGTTGTACAGCGTGTCGCGCTGCACGGGCATCCGGCCGGCGTCGCGGATCAGCGCCACCAGGCTCTGCACCTTCTCCTCCTGAGGCGTGACGGCGCCCGCGGCGTGGGCGATCTGCTCCTCCATGACGGTGCCCTGGATGTCGTTGGCGCCGTAGTGCAGGGCGACCTGAGCCACCGGCGTCGAGAGCATGATCCAGTAGGCCTTGATGTTGGGGATGTTGTCCAGCATCAGGCGCGACACGGCCACCATCTTGAGGTCGTCGTAGCCGGTCGAGAAGCGCCAGCCGCGCCGCTGAAAGACCGTGTTCTCGGGGTGGAAGGGCAGCGGCACGAAGGCCAGGAAGCCGCCGGTCTCGTCCTGCAGGTCGCGCAGCCGCATCCAGTGGTCGACCCGCTCCTCGTAGTTCTCGACGTGCCCGTAGAGCATGGTGCAGTGGGTGGGCATGCCGATGCCGTGGGCGGCGCGGTGGGTCGCGATCCAGTTGTCGGGATGCTCCTTGCCCGGGGCCACCAGCCGCCGCACGCGGTCGGCGAACACCTCGGCACCGCCGCCCGGCAGCGAGCCCAGCCCCACCTCCTGCAGCTCGGCCAGGATCTGCGCGTGCGGCAGCCCCGACAGCTTGTGCATGTGGTGGATCTCGGACGCCGTGTAGAGCTTCAGGTGCACGTCGGGCAGCGCAGTGTGCAGCTCCCGCGTGAGGTCGATGTAGTAGCTGTACTCCAGGTGCGGGTTCTCGCCGCCGACCATGTGGATCTCGCTGTAGTGCTCGCGCTCGTGCACCTCGACGGCGTGCTCCACGAGCTTGTCGATCTCCCAGGTGTAGGCGGACGGCTGCTTGCCGGTGACCGCGAACGCGCAGAACTTGCACTTCACGCGGCACACGTTCGTGAAATTCAGGTACAGGTTGTTGACGAAGAACACCTCGTCGCTGCCGCCGCGCAGGCGCCGGGCGGTGTCGGCCAGCTCGCCGAGGCCGGTGAGATCGTCCGTCTCGAGCAGCGCCACGCCGTCGTCGAAGTCGAGGCGCTCGTTGGCGAGCACCTTCTCGCGGATCTCGGCGAGCGTGTCCAGGCGGGCGGCGGTGGCCATGCAGGCGTCAGTCTACCCGCGTGACTGGGTAGGCTGGCGCGATGGCCGACGAGCTCGCAGACAGGTTGGATGCCTACGCCGAGACGGTGCTCGCGACCGGTGCCGCGTCATCGATGGCGGTGGCGGTCACCGACGGCGAACGCACGCTGGCCTCGCGCAGCTACGGCGTCCCCGACGGCACGATGTTCCAGTTCGGCTCGATCGGCAAGTCGTTCACCGCGATCGTGGCGCTGCAGCTGGCCGAGCGGCTCCTGCTCGACCTGCACGCGCCGGTCACCGACGTGCTGCCCTGGTTCGCGGTGGGTGGGACGACCACGCCGATCACGCTGCACCACCTGCTGACCCACTCATCCGGGCTGATCCAGGGCGCGGAGATCGCGACCGGATCCAACTACGACGTCGTGGCGCTGGCGGACACCGAGGTCGGGTTCGGCCCCGGTGAGCACCTCTGGTACTCGAACGTCGGCTACCGGGTGATCGGCTGCATGCTGGAGCGCGTCTCCGGCCACGGCTACCCGAGGCTCGTGTCGGAGCGGATCCTGGAGCCGCTGGGGATGGCCGAGTCGGAGCCCTGGATCGTGCAGGAGATGCGGCCGCGGCTGGCCCAGGCCACCGTGCCGGCCTTCGACGACCGGCCCTGGCGGCCCGAGCACGGGCTGGTGCCGGCCACCTGGATCGACAGCGCCGAGGCCGACGGCTGCATCTGCTCGAGCCCGGGCGATCTCGCGATCTACCTGCGGGCGCTGATGACCCGCGACGAACGGCTGCTGTCGGCCGAGAGCTGGGCGGCGATGCTGGCGCCGCACGTCGAGGACGACCAGGAGGGAGACGGCGGGCACTACGGCTACGGGATCGCGATCGGCTCGAAGGACTTCGGCCACGGCGGCGGCATGATCGGCACCGGGTCGAAGATGCTGGCGAGCTACGACGGGCTCGGTGCGGTGGCGATGGCCTGCGGATACATGGGCGGCACCGCGATGGCCCGGGCCGCGCTGGCGCTGGCCGGCGGCGGCGAGCCCGAGCCGTTCGCGCTCGAGCTGTCGGAGCCGCTGGAGGACGACGGCTCCTGCCCCGATCAGTGGCGGCCGTTCCTCGGCCACTACCGGTCACACAACGCCTGGTTGACCAACTTCCGGGTGGCGGCGCGGGAGGGACGGCTGTGGTGGGGCTGTGACCACCTGAGCGACGAGCGCGCGCCGATGACGCCGCTCGCGGGCGGTGGCTTCCGGGTCGGCGAGCGCGACTGGTCGCCCGAGCGGCTGCGATTCGACACGATCATCGACGGCGTGGCGCAGCGCGCGCTGCTGTCCGGTGCTCCCTACACCCGGACGTTCACCTAGGCCTACGCGCTGCGGTCGGAGGCAAGCAGCACGGCCTCGCGCAGCGCCTCCGTGTCGACCGGAGCGCCGACGGCGTCCAGCTCGGCCGTCGCCCGCTCCGCCAGCCGCTGTGCCTCGGCGCGGGCCGCGGCCACGGCACCGCATCTCACAACCCGCGCCAGCGTCGGCAGCACGTCGTCGGGCACGGCGCCGCGGGCGATCACGGCCGCCACCTGCGGGTCACGGCGGGCGGCCACCAGCAGCGGCAGCGTGACGGTGCCGTCCAGCAGGTCGGTGCCAAGCGGCTTGCCGGTGGTGTCGGGGTCGCCGTCGCAGTCGAGCACGTCGTCGGCGATCTGGAAGGCCAGGCCCAGCGCCTCGGCGAAGCGGCCCAGCGCCGCGGCGTCGTCTCCGGACAGCTGCGAGAAGCGGGCCCCAAGTCGCGCTGCCGCCGAGAACAGGCGGCCGGTCTTGAGCGTGCATCGCTCCAGGTAGCCGTCGACGGTGACGCTCGGGTCGCCGGCTTGGCGGCGCTGCAGGATCTCGCCGCGGGCCAGGCCCAGGCAGGCGTCGGCCAGGATCGTGACGGCCGGCATGTCCCCGGTCGCCGTCAGCTCGGCGAAGGCGCGCGCAAACACGTGGTCGCCGGTGGCAGTGGCCAGCCCGCGGCCGTCGGTGCGCCAGACCGTGGGATGCCCGCGGCGAAGCGGCGCGGCGTCCAGCACGTCGTCGTGCACCAGCGTCGCCATGTGCACCAGCTCGACGGCGCAGCCTGCCCGCACCAGCTCGAAGCGCCCGCGGGCGGCGTCGGTGGCGCACATCGAGACCAGCAGCGGCCGCAGCCGCTTGCCGCCGGAGCGAAGCGTCTGGCCGCCGGCCCTGGCGACGGCGCCGGGGTCGGTCGCAACCGCCTGCTCCAGCCGCTCTTCGACCCGCTCGGCGAAGGCCTGGTGCGCCGAGGTGGCAAGGCTCACCCAGACACCGTCCCCACGTGCAGCGCCACCACGCCCAGCATCAGCCGCCGGTATCCGACGTCGACCAGGCCGGCGTCGCGCATGATCTCGGCCAGCTCAGGCGCCGGTGGGAACCGGTGCACCGACTCCGGCAGGTAGCGGTACGCCTCGGGGTCGTGGGCCACGATCCGCCCCAGCACCGGCACGCCGCGGTCGGTCCAGAGCTGGGAGAAGGGCCTGATCGGCGCCGCCGGCGTGCTCATCTCCAGGCACACGACGCGGCCGCCGGGTCGCACCACCCGCGCCATCTCGGCGAATCCGCGGCGGTGGTCGGACAGGTTGCGCACGCCGAAACCGACGCAGGCGGCGGCGAACTCGCCGTCTGCGAACGGGAGCGCCAGCGCGTCCCCCTGCAGCCACTCGACGGCGCTGCTCTTGCGCCGGGCCATCTCCAGCATCTGAGGCGAGAAGTCGAGCCCGACCACGCGGCCGGAGGGCCCCACCGCGCGCCGCAGCTCGACGGCGAAGTCGCCGGTGCCGCAGCAGACGTCGAGCGCGGCATCGCCCGGCTGCACGCCCGACGCGCGCACGCCCAGCCGCCGCCAGCATCCGTCTCGGCCCATCGACATCAGCAGGTTCATGCGGTCGTAGCTGGGCGAGATGCGGTCGAACATGTCGCGGACGCGCTCGGGCTGGAGGGTCACGGTGCACCCACCTGCGACTCGCCCCAGCGCTCGTGCAGGGTCACGTCGACGCCGATCGAGTCGAGCACCCGCCCGGCCACGAACGCGACCAGGTCGTCGATGGTCTGTGGCAGGTGGTAGAAGGCCGGCATCGCCGCGATCACGTCGGCGCCGGCGTTCCGCAGCCGCAGCAGGTTCTCGAGGTGGATCGACGAGAGCGGCGTCTCCCGCGGCACCACCACCAGCTTGCGCCGCTCCTTCAGCTGCACGCCGGCTGCGCGATGGATCAGGTTGGCCTCGGCGCCGGCCACGATCGTGCCGATCGAGGCCATCGAGCAGGGGCATACGACGACCGCGTCGGTGCGCGAGCTGCCCGAGGCGTAGGGCGCCGAGTAGTCGCGCTCGGCCCAGATGCGCGTGTCGGCGCTGCCGTGGTCGGCCACGAACCGCTCCAGCGCGTCGCCGCCGTCCATGCCGCGGTCGCCGTAGATCTCGAGCGCGATCACCTGGCGGCCGGCGGCGGAGGCGCAGACGCCGACGCCGGCGCCGTGGTCGGACAGGGCGCGCAGGATCCGTGCCGCGTAGGGCGCGCCGGAGGCGCCGGTGATGCCGAGCATGACTCGCATGGCCGGGAGCCTAACTGCTACACGCGGCTAGCTGCCGCCGAGCGGCTGCACGCTGTTGGTCTTGAGCGACGCGATCACCTGGGCGATCTGGTCGATCTGCTGCTTGTTGAACGACTGGTCGAAGGCCGGCATGCCGGTGCCGGACTGGCTGGCGCCGTGCCCGATCCAGTCGGCCAGCGCCTTCTGGTCGGTGCCGTACTTGGTCGAGCCGTTGGCCAGCGAGGAGCCGGGCCCGGAGGCGCCGCCGGTCGGGAACGTGTGGCAGGTCGCGCAGGCGGCGTCGGCGATCAGCTGCGAGCCGGGCAGCGCGTTGATCGCGGGGTTCTTGCTGATGTTGGCGCCGGTGATGGCGCCCGGGGCCGAGCCGCCGGCGATCGTCAGCGCGATCAGCACCGCCGGCGTCGCCAGGCCCAGCGCGACTCCGGCCGGGCGCCGCGACAGCCGCCGGTCGCGGCCCGTGTCGAGGAACGGCCAGGCGATCAGCAGCACCATCAGCAGCGTGGGGATGATGATGGTGGCGAAGATCAGCTGCCACGGCTGCTTGAAGATGCGCAGCAGCTCGAACAGGAACAGGAAGTACCAC
>DATIOK010000029.1:0-13178 GCA_035473255.1 Gaiellales bacterium | reverse complement strand
CGCAGCGTCTCCAGCATGTCCGGCGTCGGCCCACCGCCGCCGTCGCCGTAGCCGAACACCAGCAGGCTGCGGTGGGAGCGATCGTGGTCCTTGTAGTCGCGAACACTGCGACGGAGCTCGGCCACCTCGGCCGTGGCGTTGTACGTGTCGGCCGGCGGGAAGTGCGCGAGCACCTGCGACCCGTCGATCCCCTGCCAGGTGAACGTGTGGTGGGCGGGCGGGTTGAACCGGTTCCAGGACAGCTTCTGTGTGAGGAACCGGCCGATCCCGGCGCCGCGCATGATCTGCGGCAACTGGCCGTTGTAGCCGAACACGTCGGGGTTCCAGAACTCGGGACAGCGGCGGCCGAACTCCCGCTGGAAATAGCGCTGGCCGTGCAGGAACTGGCGCACGAGCGACTCGCCCGACGGCAGGTTGCAGTCCGGCTCCACCCAGGTGCCGCCCACCGGCTGCCACTGGCCGGACTCCACGCGCGCCTGGATCCGCTCATACAGTTCCGGGTTGCGGCGCCGGATCCAGTCGTACTGCTGGGCCTGGGAGCACGCGAACCGGAACTCCGGATAGCGGTCCATGTAGGCGACCTGCGAGCTGAAGCTGCGCACCGCCTTGCGGTAGCTCTCGGCCAGCGGCCACAGCCAGGCGGTGTCGAGGTGCGCGTGGCCGATCGCCGACAGCTCGTGCGTGACCGTGGCGTTGCGGCGCTCGAACAGGGGCGCCAGGATCGCCTCGGCCTCGTCCCAGGTGGCCGGATCGTGCTCCGACCAGACGTTGCAGACGCGGTTCAGCTCGTACAGCAGCTCGCCCGCCCAGGTCGGGTCGAGCCCGTTGGCGTGCTCGGCCTCGAGCCTGCGCAGCACGTCGAAGTCGTGGTGCAACCGCCAGGCGCGCGGGTCGAAGCGGGCGATCTGGCAGCGGTCGAGCACCACCGGCTCACGGCTGGCGTACGGGCGCGGCAGCTCACCGAACAGGCCGTTGCAGGCGAGCTCGACGCGCAGGTCGAGCCGCTCGCCCGCGGCCGCGGCCGGACGCAGCATGGCGTCCACTCGGGCGCCGTCGGGGCTGGTGTTCAGGCCCTGGAGCGCCCGGCCGCCCTCCCACAGTGTGGCCTCGCTGTGGCTGACCCACAGCAGGTCGATGCGCTCGCCCTGCCACCGCTCCGGCACGGTCGCCTCGACCTTGAACCAGTAGCTGGCCCAGAGCGGCCCGAACGTCTCGCCCAGCCCGCAGTCGCGGTAGTCGAGCAGCTCCGCCTCGGCCGGCTCGATGCGGTCGACCGGCCCGGCCACGGCCAGCCGCTCGGGGGCGACGGCGTCGGCGTGGATCAGCGCGCGGATCCGGTCCCCGACCTGGGCGATGCGCTCGCGGGTGTAGCCGGGGTGGCGCAGCATCAGCGCGACACCCTAGAGGATCACAACCTGCCGGTCAGTCGTCGCCAGAGCGACGGCGGCCGCGGCTGGGTGGCCCGCCACTCGCTCTCCAGCGGCAGCCGGCCGGTCTCGCGCGCCGCCAGCACGCACTCGCGGTGGGCGTGGCGGCGCCGGTCGCCGTCGCCCTCCGGAGAGATCAGCATGTGATCGCTCATCGCATGCAACCGCAGACCGCAGAGCGGGCAGCGATAGGTGGCCGGCTTGCGGCTCCGCACCGGCCGGATCGCCCACCATCGCGCCTGGTCGAGCTTCGCCACCAAAGATAATTATGCCCGGCCGGGAAGCTCAGGCGTGCGCGACCAGATGCACGGGGCGCTGCTCGTGCCGCCGCGCTCGGTGCACGCGCTGGGTGCCGGGCAGGCGGACGGCGCCGCTGTAGTCCGACGCGTACCAGCCGTGGCTGAGGCTGGCCACCGACACCACCTGGCCGGTCTGTGGTGCGTGGATGAACCGGCCGTGGCCGATCCACAGGCCGACGTGGCCGAGCCCGGCGAAGAACACCAGGTCGCCGGGGCGCAGCGCGTGCCGCCCGACGTGGCGTCCCATCGTCCACTGGGCGTAGCTGGAGTGCGGCAGGGCGATGCCCATGTGGTCGTAGACGAACCGCGTGAAGCCCGAGCAGTCAAAGCCGCGCGGCGTCGTACCCGCCCACATGTAGGGCGTGCCGCGGAAGTGCAACGAGTACGTCGCCGCACGCCCGCCCAGCGTCCTCGGCCGGCCCGGAGCCGACTGGTGGCGGTGGAAGGCGTGACCGGTTGCGGTGGCGCGCGCAGCGATGGGCGACAGCAGTGACGCTGCCAGGATCGTGAGCAGAGCCCGTTTCACAGCGGCGAAGAGTACAGACCTGTTTTTGCGCGTGTCGCAACACGCTCACAAGAATCCGTCAAACGCTGTGCGCGATCGCCACCTCGGAGCCGGTGTGGAACAGGTGAAGCCGGCCGCGTTCGACGCCGAACTGGAAACGGTCACCCAGCTTATGGTCGGAGGCCCCGTCGGCGCGCACGACCAGCTGCAGGTCGTCGGCCACGCGCACCCCCAGGAACGTCTCGCGGCCCAGTGCCTCGACCGACTCGATCGTGCCCTGGAACGGCCCGGCCAGACCGGTGCCGTCCTGCCATGGGCGCGTGTGCTCGGGGCGGATGCCGACGATTGCCTCGTCCCCCACATCGGCGACCGGCCCGCACTCCAGGCGCAGGACTGGGTGGTTCAGCCGCAGCGCCCCGCCCTCACGCTGCACCCCCACGTGACCGAACGTCATCGCCGGGCTGCCGATGAAGCCGGCCACGAACATGTTGGCGGGCCGGTTGTAGACCACGTCGGGTCGCCCCTCCTGCTCGAGCAGTCCGTCGCGCATCACTGCGATCCGGTCTCCCATCGTCATCGCCTCGACCTGGTCGTGGGTGACGAACACCGTGGTCACCCCGGTCTCGCGCTGCAGCGCCTTTATCTCGGCCCGCATGTCCACCCGCAGCTTCGCGTCGAGGTTGGACAGCGGCTCGTCCATCAGGAACGCCTGTGGCTTTCGCACCAGCGCCCGGCCCAGCGCCACCCGCTGGCGCTGGCCGCCGGACAGCTGCCGCGGCTTGCGGTCGAGCAGCTCACCCAGGCCCAGCCGCTCCGCCGCCTCGGTCACCAGCCGCCGCACCTGCTCGCGCGGCACCTTGCGGGTCTGCAGGCCGAACGCGAGGTTCCGGTACACGCTCATCTGCGGGTATAGCGCGTAGTCCTGGAACACCATCGCCACGTCGCGCTGGCGGGGCGGCAGCTGCTGCACCTCCCGGTCACCGATCAGGATCCGGCCCGAGCTGACCGCCTCCAGCCCGGCCAGCATCCGCAACGCCGTCGTCTTGCCGCAGCCGGACGGGCCGACCAGCACCACGAACTCGCCGTCGGCGACGTCGAGGGTCAGGTCGCGCACGGCCGTCACCTCACCGAACCGCTTCACGACTTGGTCGAAGGCGATGCCCGGCACGTCAGCCCTTGATCGATCCGGCCAGCATGCCGCGCAGGAACTGCCGCTGCGTCAGCACGTACAGGATCACGACCGGCGCTGCCACGAACACGGCGGCAGCCGACACGCCGGGGATGTCCACGCCGTAGCGGCTCTGGAATGCGGACAGGCCCAGCGGCGCGGTGCGGTGGGTCTGGTCGGAGATCATCACCAGCGCCAGCAGGAACTCGTTCCACGTCCACATGAACACCAGCAGCACCATGGTGACGATGGCCGGGCGCCCGATCGGCACCAGCACCCGCCACAGGATCCGCCACGAGGTGGCGCCGTCCACGCGCGCCGCGTCCGACAGCTCGGGCGGCAGCGAGCGGAAGAAGGCGCGCATCCAGAACACGCCGAACGAGATCGACAAACCGGTCTGGGGCAGGATCAGGCCCCAGTAGGAGTCGGTCAGGCCGACGTTCCGAAAGCTGTAGTAGAGCGGAACGATCAGCGACTCGAACGGCACCACGATGCCGGTCAGGATCAGGTAGAACAGCAGGTCCGCGAACGGGAAGCGCATCGTCCCGAACGCATACCCGGCCGGGATCGAGAGCACCGTTGTCAGGGCCACCACCGTCACCGCCACGATCGCGCTCGACGCCATCAGCTGGCTGAAGCCGCCCTCGTTCCAGGCCGTGCGGAATGTGGCCAGGCTGAGCGAGTCGGGCAGCCCGGCGCCGGACAGGAGCGTTCCGGAGGGGTGCATCGCGGCAAGCACCACGACCACCAATGGAGCCAGCGCCAGCACCGCGAACAGGGCCAGCATCACGTGGGTCGCGGTGCGCTCGAAGCTGCCGGTGTTCACCGCCGCTCCTCCACCACCCGCGTGATCACAACCGACAGCAGCAGGATGATCGCACCCATCATCGCCCCGATCGCGGCCGCAGATCCCACCTCGCCGGTGATGAACGCGCGCTGGTAGATCAGCAGCGAGGGCACCGTCGTGGCGTTGCCGGGCCCGCCCTTGGTGGTGACGAAGATGATGTCGAATGCGCGCAACGCGGTGATCACGCTCAGGGACATCGCCACCGCCAGCTCGTTGCGCAGGCCCGGCAGCGTGACCGCGAAGAACTCGCGCACCGGGCCGGCGCCGTCGACCCGCGCCGCCTCGTAGCGCGACAGCGGGATCCGCTGCACGCCGGCCACGAACAGCACCAGGCAGAGGCCGGTGGTGACCCAGGTGCCGATCACGCCGACGGCCGGAAGCGCCGTCGAGAAGTCGCCCAGCCACGAGTGCTCGAGGCTGCTCAGCCCCACCGCGCCGAGCAGCGAGTTGATCGGCCCCGACGGGTCGTACAGCCACTTCCAGGCCACGCCGACCACCACCGCCGCCAGCACCTGCGGCAGGAAGATGATGGTGCGCACGACGGCGCCGCCCCGCACCCGGGCGTGCGACATCAGCGCCGTCAGGAACAGCCCGATCGTGATCGGCAGCACCGCGTAGAACCCCACCAGCACCAGCGAGTGGCCGAACGCTTCCCGCACCAGCGGGTCGACCAGTGCCTCGCGGTAGTTGGACAGGCCCACCCAGTGCCCGACCGTGACGCCGTCCCAGGCAAACAGCGAGATCCAGGCGCCGTCGATCATGGGCGCGACGACGAACACGCCGAACACCACCAGCGCCGGCAGCACGTACAGGTAGCCGATCAGCCGCGGCTCGCCGGGGGCGGGCTCACGAATGTGTCTTCACCCAGTCCTGCTGGACGGCCGCCGCGAAGTCGGCAGGCGTCTCGCGGTTCTCGCTCAGCTGCTGCAGCCCGCCGAACAGGGTGTCGCCCATCGTGGGAGTGGCCCAGTCCAGGTAGGGCGTGAGCGTGCCCGCCTTGGCCTTCTCGCCCCAGGCGGCCGAGATCGCCGCCAGCGACGAGTTGGGATCGACCGCCGCCGCCCCCGGGTTCGCGGCCGGCAGGTCGCCGTTGCCGATCACGATCTTGGCCGCGTTCTGGTTGGTGATGAAGTCGATGAACGCCGCCGCCACGGCCTGGTTCTGGGAGTGCGAGCTGATGTGGAACGGCAGCGACAGCGCGCCGGTGGTGGGTGCTCCCGGCGTCCCGTCCAGGGACGGCAGCGGGAAGAAGCCGACACCGTCGCCGAGCGGCCCGGCGAACGTCTGGTTCTGCCAGGGGCCGGTGATGAAGTAGAGCCCCTCGCCCTTGCCGAAGCGGGCAGCCGCGTTCTCCTGGCTGACGCCGTTGAAGCCGTCCTCGAAGTAGCCCTTGTCGCTCCACTGCTGTAGCACCGTCGCCGCCTTGCGGGTGCCCGCGGTGTCGAACGTGGCGCCGGCGTGCCCGTACGTCCAGTTCGAGATGGACGCAGCCTGGTCGAACCGCGCCTGCAGCACCATGAACACGTGCCCCATCGGCCAGCGGTCGAGGTTACCGACCATGATCGGCGGCACGCCCTTGGACTTGGCCACGGCCAGGCTCTGCTGGAACTGGTCGAACGTGCTCGGTACCTGCAGACCCAGTTGCTTCAGGGTGGCCTTGTTGTAGAAGGCTCCCACCACTTCGGCCTTCTGCGCGATGCCCCACAGCTGGCCAACGCCCCACTGGTTGCCGTCCGACGACCAGCGCAGCGGGTTCAGCGCGGCCGAGCTGCCGAACCGGGTGTCCCAGCCATAGGCCTTGGCATAGCCATCCAGCGGCGCGATCAGGTGCGCCTTCACCAGCGCCCGGTCGACGGCGCCCTCGTTGCCCTGGAAGACGTCCGGGGCGTCGCTCGACGAGGCCGCCAGCTTGATCGTGGCCATGTAGTCGTCGAAGTTCTTGACCACGCGCTTGACGGTCACGTTCGGATACTTCTGCTCGAACTGGTGGATCAGCTCGTCCTCGGCCTTCGAGGGGCCCTGTGCGTTCTCGGTGTCCCACATCGTCAGCGTCACCTTCTTGGAGGTGTCGAAGCCGGTGGACACGGCACCGCTGGGCTGCGACGCGGAATCGCCGCTGGATCCGGGGGTGCCGCATGCGGACAGGGCCAGCACCGCCGTCAGGCAGGCAAGCGACACAGACAGGCGTGGACGCATGGGGGTCATCATCTCGCTCCGTTCGGTGGGATGCTTGCATCAAATGGCCCCGCGATGTCGCGGAACTCCTCGATCGTGAGGGCGCCGGCGAGCGTTGTGGGGACGCGCACCGACATCGCGGCGTAGGTCACGGCCAGCCGCAGCCGCTCGCCGACCGGCAGCCCAGCCAGGTCGGCCCACACCCAGGCGGCCGTGAACAGGTCGCCGGCGCCGTTGGTGTCCACGGCCGTCACCGACGGCGCGGACTCGCGCAGCAGCCCGTGCTGACCGGCGCAGACGGCACCCTCGTCCGCCAGCGTGACGACCACGGTCGGGCAGTGCCGGGTCAACGCCTCGGCGGCTTGCCCGGGGTCGTCGATGCCGGTCAGGAACGATGCCTCGGAGTGGTTCGCCACGAGCGTCCTGGCCGAGGCCAGCGCCGCCGGCAGCCGTCCGGCCAGGGCACGCGCGTCGAAGTCACCCACCACCGCGTAGACGGCGCAGCCGGTCGGCGCCTCGGCCACCTCGGGCAGGTCGATCACGACCGCCCGCGGCTCCAGCGCGGCGATCGCCCTGCCGTCGCGCGGCAGATCAGGCGCGACGGTGACGAAGGCGCGGTCGCCGTCCAGGGGCAGGATCGCCGAGACGGCCGTCGCGTCGGCTCGCGGGCCAACCCAGCCGATGCCCTGCTCGGCGAGGAGGCCGGAGAGGATGTGGCCGCATAGGTCGTCCCCCACCGGCGACATCACGACCGCCTCCAGATCCAGCCTGGTCAGGCCCAGCGCCACGTTGGCAAGTCCGCCCGGCGTGAACTGGACACGCTCAGCCATGCGCTCCTCGCCCAGGGCCGGCATGGCGCCTATGCCGCTGAACGTGATGTCCAGGAAGGGCGCTCCCGCGCAGACCACATCGACGCTCATGCGAACCGCCCCGCCAGCGCCGGGTGCTCGGCCAGGTAGCCGTCCAGGATCCGCTCGGCCACCTCGACCGAGGGTACGAGTGGATGCAGCGCCAGTGACCGCAGGGCCCCGCGGCGCGAGCCGCTGAGGGCGGCGTCGATCGCGGCCCGCTCGGAGGCGCGCACCTGCAGGATCAGGCCCTTGGCCTCCATCGGGACGTCGCCGACCGCGACCGGGACGACGCCGCCCGGCCCCACCAGGCACGGCACCTCCACCACCGCCTGGGCATCCAGGAACGGCATGCTGGAGCGGTTGGCCGTGTTCAGGATCATCACCCGCGGCCGTGCGTTGACCGTGGCATCCACGATCTGCAGGGCAACGCCGCCGTAGCCACCGGGCTCCCGGGCTGCGCTCACCTCCGCCATATCGACGCCCCGCGACGACCAGGCCTCGGCCATGTAGGACGCCTCGCGGGCCGAGTTCGCGGCCTTCCAGCGCGCCAGAGCGTCGCCGTTGCCTTCGTAGAAGATGCTCTGCTGGGAGAGCAGCACCGAGGCGCGCAGGTTGCCGGCCTGCATCGACGCAAGCGCCTCGCGCTCGAAGTAGTAGTAGTAGAGGTACTCGTTGGGCAGCATCCCGACGGCACGCAGCCACTCGCCGCCGAACAGCCGCCCCTCCTCGAACCTGGCCAGTCGGTCGTCGTCGGCCAACAGCCCTGGCAGCAGGTCGCGCTCGCGGTGCCGCACCGAGCGCAGCCAGCCCAGGTGGTTGATGCCGAAGTAGTCGAACCACAGCTGGTCGACCGGCATGCCGACCGCCGTTGCGACCCGCTGGCACATGTCGGGGGGAGCGTCGCAGATCCCGACCACGCGATCTCCGAGCACCCGCTGCAGCGCTTCGGTGACGAGGCCGGCGGGGTTGGTGAAGTTGATGAACAGGGCATCCGGCGCGTGCCGGGCGACCTGCTCGGCGATGGCGGTGGCGGCGGGGACCGTTCGCAGGGCGAACGCAATGCCACCGGCACCGGTCGTCTCCTGCCCGATCGCACCGGCGTCCACGGCGATCCGCTCGTCCAGCAGCCGGCCTTCGAGGCCCCCCACGCGGATGGCGCAGTAGACGACGTCGGCGCCCTCCAGCGCGTCGCGCAGATCGCCGGAGCTGCGGTAGGCGACGCGGTCGCCCAGTTCGGCGTCGATCCCGGCCAGCACGGCGCCGATCTGCTCCAACCGCTCCGCGTTGGGGTCGAACAGCACGACCTCGTCGAAGCGAGTCGTGCCGCCTCCGGCGACCAGCGCGCGGTAGATGGCCGGCGTGCGAAATCCGCCGGCTCCGACTAGGGTAAGCTTCACGACCGCCAGTAGTACCAAAGAGGTACCACCAGTGTCAAGCGCACTCACCGATCCGCCCAACGACGCCCGCGGCAGCGAGCCGCTGTTTCGGCGGGTCGCGCGCTCGCTGCGCGCCGAGATGGCCGGCGGACGGCTGCCGGCAGGCCAGCGGCTGGCGCCCGAGCGAGAGCTGTGCGCGCGGCTCGGCGTCTCCCGAAACACGCTGCGTCGAGCGCTGCTCGATCTAGAGGCGAAGGGCCTGCTGACCGCCGCCGGGCGCCACGGCTGGTACGTCGCAGCGGCCCAGGTGGTGGAGCTGGCGCATGGCCCGCGCAGCCTCACCGAGTGGGCGCACGAGTCGGGGGTGACGCTGGCGTCGCGCGTGCTGCACCAGCGGCTGCGGGCCGCGTCGGCGGCCGAGGCGGAGGCCCTGCGCCTGCCGCCCGGCGGCGTCATCTTCGAGCTGGAGCGGGTGCGGTTGGTGGACGGAGTGGCGCTCTCGCTCGACCGGTCATGCCTGCCCGGGCGGCTGGCCCACGCGCTGCAGGACGTCGAGTTCGAGACCGCGTCGTTGTACGCGGCGCTGGCGCAGGGGTGCGGCCTGGTCCCAGGCGACCGCGACTGCACGCTGCGCGCTGTCACGGCCGACGCCCGCACCGCCCGGCTGCTGGACGTGCCCACCGGCGCGCCGCTGCTGGTCGTCCAGGAGACCGTCCTCGACCAGCACGGCGACCCGCTCGAGCACGCCCTGCTGGCCAACCGCGGCGATCGTTGGCGGTACCGGACGACCCAGCTTGCGCCGGAGGTCGAGGGCGTTCGCGCAGACGCCCGCGGGGCGCGCGGATAGGCAACCCGGGCACCGACGTGTGCGCTATCCTCGCCGCCCATGGGATACGACCTTGCGGTTGCTACTCCGGCCTTCCTTGACCTCACGTTCACGGGACTCGAGGCATTGCCGGCGCTGGGCGAGGAGCGCTTCGGCAGCGACCTGCTGCGGTCTCCCGGTGGCGGAGCGATCACCGCCGTCGGCGCGGCCAGGCTCGGCCTGACGACGGCGCTGGCGTCGCCGCTGGGCGACGACGTGGCCGGCGACCTAGTGATCGAGGTGCTCCGCGGCGATGGGATCGAGATCGTCTCGCGGAAGGCGCCGCGCACACCGACAACCGTGGTGCTGCCGGTCGGCGACGACCGCGCGATGGTGACCGTCGATCCGGGGGTGCGCTCGAGCGCGGCCGACGTGGCCGCCCTGGCGCCCCGGGCGGTGGCGGTCAACCTCGACCTGCTGTACGTGGTGCCCGATGGAGCGGCCGCCTACGTTACCTGCGGCGATGACGATGCGCGCGCATTCGCCGGCCGACCGCCGGCCAAGCTGTCGGCGGCGCGGGCGCTGTTCGTGAGCGAGGGCGAGGCGCTAGTGCTGTCCGGTGCCGACGAGCTCGACGCCGCCATCCGGATGCTCGGCGACGTCGTCCCGACGGTTGTTGTGACGCTGGGAGCCAGGGGCGCGGTGGCGTCGGTGGAGGGCGAGCGTGTCGAGGCCAAGACGTCGCCGTTTGATGCCCTACCGGTAGTGGACGCCACCGGCGCCGGCGACTTGCTGGTGGCAGCGTACATCTGGGCCGATCAGCTGGGAGTCTCGCCCTCCGATCGGCTGCGGTGGGCCGTGATCTACGCGACGCTGTCGGTCGCAACGCCCACCGCCGTGGCCGGGGCCGCCTCGCTGCAGCGGCTGCTCGAGGAAGGTGCGCGGGCGGGCCTGTCAGCGCCGGACGGGGCGGCGACGAACGTCGGCTGAACCGCACCTGCTCGACCTGACCACGGAATTCGGCGCTCGCGCTGACCGGCGCCTGCGCGAGGAGTTGATCGGCTGGCTGGTGACGGTCAACCCGGCCGGCGCTCCGGTGCCGGTGCCAGTCTGGTTTCTGTGGGACGGCTCCGGCAGCCTCCTGATCTACAGCAGGCCCGGCACAGCCAAGCTCCGTAACATCGCGGCCGGTCCGCGCGTGTGCGTCCACCTGGACGGGGACGGCGCCGGCGGCGACGTGGTGGTGGTGTCCGGCCGGGCCCGGATCAGCGATGACCCGGGGGCGGACGGTGTCGACGCTTACATCGCGAAGTACGCCGAGCGGGTCAGCAGGAACGGCTGGACGCCGGCGTCGTTCGCCGCCGACTACTCGGTGCCGATCCGGGTCGAAGTGACCCGGATATCGGGTCACTGACAGTAGAGCCGTCTGAGTATCCGAGTGATTGCAGATCACAGCGGTGCAACGCTCGGTCACGCCGGCGTGTCGAGATCCCCGCACGGCGGGGTCGGTGTTTGACTCCAATAATTGGGCCGCGGCCGTGTTCTCCACGAATCCCCGTCACAGGTGCCTCGCGCACCTGTGTGGGATGTGTGGCAGAGTCCCCCGGAGGCCGAGGCGGTGTTTGACACCGTTAATTGGGTGCCGAGCGCCGGCTCCGATTCTTCATTCGGCCACCGCCATGGCAGCCAGCAGACGCGCGTGGTGATCCGTGTGCCACTGCCCGACCTGGCTTGGCGTCAGAAACGCAACCTCGAGCGACTCTTCCGAGACCTGCAGCCGGCCGCCGTCGAGCCGACACCGGAATGTGTGATGGACGCTCAGCGGACGCTGCTCGGTGTGCACGAGCCGGGGCGCCGAAACCCGCAACCCGGTTTCCTCCGCGACCTCGCGCACCACGGCCCGCTCCGGCGTCTCGCCCGGATCCACCCAGCCGCCCGGCATCGCCCAGCGTCCGTCATCGGCCCTGCGGACGAGCAGCACCTCGCCTCGCTCGTTCTGCACCAGCGCATCGGCACCCGCCCGTGGTCCGTACCCAATCACCTCAGACACCGGTCGATCCGTTCCGCCACCTCCAGCGCCGCCACGGCATCGGCGCCGCCCGGGCCGGCCATGGGCGTCCCGCGCACCGCCGCCGCGAATGCATCAAGCTCGGCGGCGATTCCGGCCAGCACTACACTCTCGCCCTGCTCGGCCCAGACGAACGGCAGCCGCTCGTACTCGGCGGTTCCCACCACCTCCATCCAGCACGAGTCAGGATGCGGAAACCGCCGCCCGAGCGTGATGGCCGCGAGCGTGCCGCCGGACAGACGCAACGAGATCACCGCGCTTGACTGGTCGCCGGGAGCGGGCGTCAGCGCCGCCACCTGCGCGACCTCCTGTCCGGTCAGCCAGCGCAGCTGGTCGATCTCATGCACGCCCATGTCGACCACGATGCCGCCGCTGCGCCGCTCGAACTCGACTGACGGCGGGTGCTCGTCCCACTGGTTGAGAACGACCAGCGACAGCTCGCCGAGCCGCCCTGCCGCGATCCGCTGCCGGACCGCGACCAGCTCCGGCAGAAACCGGCGGTAGTACCCCACCTGCAGCGGCAGCCCCGCCGCAGCCGCCGCGGCCGCCGCCTGCCCCGCCTGATCCGCACTGAGACCGCACGGCTTCTCGCAGAACACCGGCAGGCCGGCCCCCACGCAGCCTTCGACAAGGGCCACGTGCAGATCGGTCGGCGCCGTGATCACCACTCCCTCCGCCAGGCCGCTCTCGACCAGTTCATCGAATCTCGCGAACGCGGGCACGCCGAATAGCTCGGCAACCCGCTTGCGCGACTCCGCCACGGGCTCGACCACCGCCGCCAGCCGGGCCAGACGCGTCTCGCCCAGCGCCCGCAGGTGCACGCTGCCCATCCGCCCCGCGCCGACCACCGCGATCATCGCTGTCTCGCTCACCGGTATCGTGCACCCTCATGAGCGACGTCCGCGCAGCGGTCATGCACGGCCCCGGCAGCCTCACCGTCGAGCGATTCCCCGAGCCCGATCCGGCGCCCGGAGCAACCGTGCTGCGGATGCTCTACAGCGGCATCTGCGGTACCGACAAGCACACCTGGCGAGGCGAAAGCCTGCAGTACGCCGGAACCGACCACGAGCGTCCCGTTCCCTACCCGATCATCTGCGGCCACGAGAACGTGGGCGTGATCGAGGCGATCGGCGGCGGGCCGCCGCCCGTGGACGCGCTGGGCCTGCCTCTCGCAGCCGGCGACAGGGTGGTGCCCGCGCCCAACCTGACCTGCGGGCGCTGTCGGTTCTGCCTGGGCGAGGGCTACCCCTACTACCTCTGCACCGCCCTCCACGACTACGGCAACTCGCTCACCTGCGCCGAGCCCCCGCACCTGTTCGGAGGATGGGCCGAGCGCATGTACCTGCTGCCGGGCACGCGCCTGTTTCGTGTGCCCGACGAGTTGTCTTCCCAGCTGGCGGCGCTGACCGAGGTGCTGGCGGTCACCCACGGCCTGGACGCGGCCCGCTCGATGCAGGCGCTGGGCGGTGGCTTCCGGCTTGGCGACACGGTCGCAGTGGTCGGCCTCGGCCCGCTCGGCCTGATGCACCTGGCCAAGGCCGAGATGCTGGGTGCCGGTCGCCTGGTGGCGGTCGACCTGATGGACGAGCGGCTCGAGCACGCGGGCGCCTTCGGCGCCGAGTTGTGCCTGAACGGCAACGCCACGACCCTGGAAGAG
>DATIOK010000028.1:0-4121 GCA_035473255.1 Gaiellales bacterium | reverse complement strand
AGGCCCAGTGTCTCCAGATCCTTGGCGGTGACGACGGCGGCAACGTTGGGATGGGCCAGCGCCCGGGAGGTGTCGATCGAGACGATTCGGGCGTGTGCATAGGGGCTGCGCAGGATCGCGCCGTGCACCATGCCGGGTAGCCTGATGTCGTCCAGGTAGGTGCCCTGGCCGCGGATGAAGCGCGCATCCTCCTTGCGCTTGAGCCGGCCAAAGCCGATCGGCCGTTCTGTGGACGGGCTGGGAAGGTTCTCGACGGTGGCCATGCTCATCCCTCCCTGTTCGCGGTGGCGGCTTCGCGCTCGGCAGCCCAGCGCACCGCGCTGACGATGTTCTTGTACCCGGTGCAGCGGCAGATCGCGCCCGAGATTGCGACCCGGATCTCATGATCGGTCGGATCGGGGTTCTCGTCCAGCAGCGCGCGCGTCGTCATCAGCATCCCGGGGGTGCAGAACCCACACTGCAGCGCATGCCGCTCGTGGAATCCCATCTGGATCGGATCCAGCTGCCCGTCCACCTCCAGCGACTCGACGGTCGCCACCTCGTGGCCGTCGCACATGGCCGCCAGGATCGTGCATGACTTGACGGGCTGGCCGTCGATCCGCACCACGCAGGCGCCGCAGTTGGACGTGTCGCAGCCCCAGTGGGTGCCTGTCAGCTCGAGCCTCTCGCGGATGAAGTGCACGAGTAGCATCCGCGGTTCGATGTCATGGGAGACCTGCGTGCCGTTGACGGTCATAGAGACGTTGATGGTCATGCCTCCTGGTGCAGCGCACGCGCGGTCGCGCGGCGCAGAGCTCGTTGGGTGAGAACGCCCGCGAGGTGGCGCTTGTAGTCGACCGGCCCGCGGCCGTCGGACGTAGGCGAGCAATCCTCCGACGCGATCGCGCCCGCCTCTGCGAACAGCTCGTCTGATGGCGCCTTGCCGCGCAGCAACTCCTCGGCGCGCGTCACGTGGATCGTGGTGAGGCCGACGGCGCTGAGCGCGATGCCGGCGTCACCGATCGTACCGTCCTGCATCCAGACGGCGGCCGACGCAGCTGCGATCGCCCAGTCGCCGGCGCGGCGCTCGACCTTCTCGTGGGCGCTGCCGCCGTCGCGCCGCATCTGCAGCCGCACCTCGGTCAGGATTTCGGCCGCACCGACGGCGGTCGTGAACGGTCCGACGTGGAAGCCGTCCATGCTCACCACCCGCTCTCCACCGGAACCGCGGATCACCACGCTGGCCTTGGCCGCCGCGCACACGGCCGAAAGGTCCTCCGCCGCATCCGCCTGGCAGAGCGAGCCGCCGATGGTGCCGCGGTTCCGCACCACGGGATCGGCGATCGCGGTCTCGGCGTCGCGGAACAGCGGGAAGTGCCGGGCAAGCAGGTCAGATCGCAGCAGGTCGACGTGCCGGGTCATCGCGCCGATCCTGATCTCGCCCTCCTGCTCACGGATGTAGGACAGCTCGGTCAGGTCATTGATGTCGATCAGATGCTCGGGGTTGGCGAGACGCAGCTTCATCATCGGAAGCAGGCTGTGGCCGCCCGCGATCACCCGCGCCTCGGAGCCCAGCCGCTCCAGCGACGCGATCGCGCCGTCGACGCTGGTTGCGCGCTCATACTGGAATGACGCGGGCGTCTGCAAGTGGCATTCCTTTCAGTTCACGAGGCGGGTCACCCGCCGCCGACGTGGGAGGCCGGGAGCCGTTTGCGGGGAGCGCCGATGTCGTCGCGCTGCTCGTACTGCACCGGTGCGTCGGTGCCGATCACCGGCGATCGCGGCAGCTCCGCCGGCGCGGTGTGGCGGACGGAGGGGTAGAGCAGCCGTGCGGCCAGGCTGCCGCCCTCGACGTTGCGGAGCACCGGCCCGGCCGGGTTCGCCGCTGCGATCGGCGCCTCGCGGCCCAGGCGCGCCAGGGTCAGGGTGCCCTTGGTGTAGACCTCCGAGATGCGCGGCGCCTCGATCGTGGTGCTCTCGGGAACGTTGCGGAACCCGGCGGCCGCGGCGCCCGGGTAGAGGCCGCCCACGAGGCCGACGGCATCAACCAGGCCCGCTTTCTTCACGAGCAGCCCCTCGAGCAGGTCGACGCCGGCGTCAAGCTGGCCGTTGATGGCGTCGACCACGTCGTTCACAGGCGCGCTCTTCTCGACGATCTCGGTGACGCTGGCGATCACCTCGTCCAGGCCCCTCGTGATCGTGCTCAGGGCCAGGATCGTCGAGACCAGGTAATAGACCAGCGCCAGCACGATCAGGAGCAGTGCCACGACCGTCACCGTTCCGGGTCCGATGGCTAGCACGACCATGGCCTCTCCTACTCCGCGTCGTCGATGATCACGTCGAGCGAGCCGCCGTAGTTGGCGACTCCCGCGACCGTTTGCTCAACCTGGCTCTGCGTGGTCAGTAGCAGCGCCGTCGCATCCAGATCCTTCGAGCCCGCGGCTGCCGTGGCCGCGATGCTCCGTACGCTCGGCACGATGCTTCGGGCGGCGCTGAGCACTCCGTACAGCAGGTAGACGACCACCGGCAGCACCACCACCAGGAGCACCGCGTCGCCGATCCACCAGAGCGTCACCGCGGTCTCCTCTCGGCCACGACGGCGGCCTTGCGGGCGATGCCCGGCAGCGCGCTGAGGATGATGTCGAACTGCGCGTTGATCGCCTGCACCGCGCCCTCGAGCGGCCGCAGGTGCTCGGCCTCGACGCCTTCGAGTGCGCCGGCCAGCGTTGCCAGGCCGGTCGAGATCCGGGCCAGGCCGCGCTGCACGACGATCAGCGCGATGGCCAGCACACCCACCACCACGACCGCCAGCACCACGGTCAGGACGATGAGCAGGTTGGTGCTCATGCGTCGGCCCCGTAGCCATCGGTGAGCGCATTCATGTAGCCGTCCTGTACGACCGCCTCCTGCACGATCAGGCCCAGCACCGGCGCCGTCGCCTCCAGCTGCGGGATGTTGGCGGTGTTGCCGGCCACCGCGGTTGCCACAACGAGCAGGCCGTCCACGGACCGCTCGATGCTGGCGACGGCGCGCACGAGCACGATCAGCAGGAAGGCGACCACCAGTGCCGCCACCAGGCCGATGCAGAGCGCGATCACCCAGTAGCCGTGGCTGGATACCAGAAGCGTCACTTGCCGACCGCCGTCTTTCGCAGGGCGCGGGCCGCGTGCAGGATCCTCACGCCGGAGTCATTGATGCGGGAGATGTCGGCGAGCTTCGTCGTCTGATCGCGCACCACGCCCACCGCGCCTTCGGCGACGGCCGCCTGCTTGGCGATCCGCAGGGCAAGCAGCACGATCGTGATCACGATCACCGCCGCCACCGCGATCACCACGACCCCGATCCCGATCCCCAGCAGCCACTGGGCCGACTCCGACATGAGCACGATCACGCGCTGCGATCCTGACCGGAAACCGTCGAGTCATCACTGCGAATCCCCACGCCTGGCCACCTCTGTCGCCGGGTCAAAGAGCTGGAACCATTATAGATAGGCGACAGCTCTGCGAGCGGTTTTCCGCAAACCGGCGGGCGGCGCTGGTCGCGGCGGATATCGGCCGCGCAGTACGCTTGGCCGATGAGGCGGACATGACCGAGCCGGCGGAGGTGGCGGACCGGGCCGACCCGGTGGTGGACGGCGTCATCTGGACGTGGGCGGTGTCGAACAGCAACATCGGCGGCGCCATCTCCAGCTGCCAGGCCCTGGCCGCCGACGGCGAGGTCGTGCTGATCGACCCGTTGCGCCTGGCCGACCACGCCTTCGACGAGCTGCCGCGGCCGACGGCGATCGTGCTGACCGCCAAGTGCCACCAGCGATCGGCCTGGCGGTACCGCTCGCAGCTCGGGGTCGAGGTGTGGGCACCGGCAGACATACCCGAAGCCGACGAACAGCCGGACCGGCACTACGCGGAGGGCGACTCGCTGCCCAGCGGGCTTCGCGCGATCCGGACGCCGGGCCCGGAGCGGGCGCACTACTGCCTCGTGCGCGAGGCAGCGCCGCACGTGCTGTTCTGTTCCGACCTGCTGATGGCCGGCGAGCATGGCGGGCTTGAGTTGGTACCGTCACGGTTCCACGACGACCCGGCCGAGACGCGGCGAAGCGTGGAACGCCTGCTGGACGTTCGGTTCGACGTGCTCTGCCTCGA
>DATIOK010000027.1:0-41052 GCA_035473255.1 Gaiellales bacterium | reverse complement strand
GCCAGCGCCGTTGAGGGGGTGGAGGCGCTCACGATCGTGCTCGCGGTCGGTGTCTCCCGCGGCTGGCGATCGACGCTACTAGGTGTGGCCGCTGCGAGCGCCGCCCTGGCCGCGATCGTGCTGGTGCTGGGCCCGGCGTTGACGGTGATTCCGATCCGCGGCCTTCGGGTCGTGGTCGGTGGTCTGCTGCTGGTGTTCGGGCTGCAGTGGCTGCGCAAGGCGATCCTGCGTGCCAGTGGGTTCAAGGCGCTGCACGACGAGGAGGCGATCTATCTCCGCGAGGCTGCGCAGGCTGCGGCGGCGGGTGAGGCGACCGGCGCCAGCACGGACTGGTACTCCTTCACGGTCGCGTTCAAGGGCGTCTTGCTGGAAGGTCTCGAGGTGGCGTTCATCGTCGTCACGTTTGGGAGCAACCAGGGCAACATCCCGTTGGCCGCCGCGGGCGCCGTCACGGCGATCCTCGTCGTCGCGATCGTCGGTCTGCGCGTGCGCGCGCCCCTTGGCCGGGTGCCGGAGAACACCATGAAGTACGCGGTGGGACTGCTGCTGACCACATTCGGCACGTTCTGGGCGGCCGAGGGCGCGGGCGTTTCCTGGCCGGGAGGCGACCTGGCGCTGCTGGTCCTGCTCGCCTTCTACGCCGTGGCGTCCTGGATCCTGGTCAGGCTGCTCACTGCCAGGCACACGGCGCTCTCCCTGCCCGCGGCGGGCACGGCGGCCGGAGAATGACCGCCCTCGCGTCGTTCGGCCGGTTCCTCTACGACTTCGTGATCGGCGACGACTGGACGACGGCGGTCGGCGTCGTGGTGGCCGTCGGCCTCGCCGCCCTGCTCGTCCACGCCGGATGGGCGGGGTGGTGGCTGCCGCCGCTGGTGGTGGTCGCCTCGCTGTCCCTGTCTCTGTGGCGGGGCACGCGGGGTATTGACTCGAAATAGCATTCGCGCTATACATATAGCGCGATGGCTATGTCAGCTGCGACGGCATTGCGAGACCCACCGAGGTCAAGGGATCTCCCCGACGCCGTTCCCCCAACCGGCACGCATGCTCCGTCCATGACGTACCACCGGCATACATCCACCAGCCCGGTTGATTCGTGCCTCCATACCGCCGATACCACAGAGGGAATGCCATGAGCAGAGACGACGACATCACCCGCGCAGAGGTCGTTGCGCTGTCGGCCCAGGTCGGCAGCCTGACGCAGCGCGTCTACCGGCTCGAGCAGACGATCAAGTCGCTGACGGCGGCGCGTCCCGCCCCGACGTCGGCCCCGCAGCCGAGCACGCACGTCGTCCCGCGCCGCCAGCCGGCCGCGCCTGCTCCGATGGCGCCGCGACGCGTGACGCCGCCCGCCCCTCCGCGGCCGCCGGTCGCGCTGCGACCGCAGCGCGAGGCCGTCAACTGGTCGAAGCTGGCGGAGCAGGCCTTCGCCGCGCGCACCCTGGCCTGGGCCGGCGGCATCGCCACCGCCCTCGGCGTCGCTCTGCTGTTCGTGCTGGCCGCCAGCCGCGGATGGGTCACCCCCGAGATGCGGGTGGGGCTGGGCGTGCTTGTCTCGCTGGGGCTGCTGGGGGCCGCCTTCGATCTCGACCGGCGCGGTTGGCGCGCCGACGCGATCCTGTCCGCCGGCGGCGCCGGCATCGCCGGGCTCTACGCCACGCTGTGGGCCTCGATCTCGATGTACCACTTCATCTCCGAGGCGCTGGGCCTTCCCTGCGCCGCCGCCATCGCGGCGCTCGCGGTCGCCCTGGCGATCCGGGTCAAGCAGGAGCCGCTGGCCATCTTCGGGATCGTCGCCGCGATGCTGGCACCGACGCTGGTATCACAGGACGTCACCGGCGGGGGAGCGCTGTTCTCCTTCGTGATCGCCTGCGCCGGGCTGCCGCTGTTCTGGCGCTACCGGTGGACGTGGCTGCTGCTGTCGATCTGGGGCACCGCCATCCTGACGCTGGCGCCGCTCTTCCTGACCACGCACACCGGGCTTTCCAGCGCCGTCCTGGCGGGCGCGCTGTTCTTCTGCTTGTTCACGGTCGAGGCGCTCGTCTGCGAGCTGCGCCCCAAGCAGCGCGACCGGATCACCGACCTGGGATGGCTGCTGCTCGGCACCAGCGGCTCGCTCAGCTTCGCCGTCAGCTTCCTCTACGCGGGCAACCGGGAGGTGCTGGGACGGCATCTGTCCGGGTTCGTGCTGCTGGGCGTGGCCGCCCTCTACGCGCTGCTGGCCGTGACACCGCTGCTTCTGCGCCGGCGTCACGCCGACCTCACCGACCTGCTGGCCGGCTTCGGGCTGGCCGCGCTGGCCACCGCCACCGGCCTGCTGCTGGGTGGCCCCGGCATGGTCTGCGGCTGGGCGGCGGAGTCCGTCGTCATGATCGCCGTGTCCGAGCGGCTGCTGCGCCGGCACGGCAGCCGGCGGCTGCGGCTGACCGTCGCCAGCGGCGTCTACCTGGTGCTTGCGGCCGTCCAGACATTGATGATCACGGCCCCGACCGAGGTGCATCTCTCCTCTGTCGGTGCAGGCTCCACCGGCGGTTCGGTGGCTCTGGGCGCGGTGACCCTGGCCGGCATCGTGTTCTGCTTCGGGCTGCGCGTCTTTGCCGTCCGCGAGCTGCGCTACGTGTGGCTGCTGCCGGCCGCTGCGCTCGGCTACCTCCCGGTGTGGGCGCTCACCGGCCAGTGGGCGGTGATCGCCTACGCCGCGCTGGCGGCGGCCCTGTTCGGCTATCGCCGGTCACCGTGGATGGTGGCATGGCTGGACGACCAGGTCAGCGTCCTGGTCGCGACCGGCTGCTGGGCCGCCGGGCTCGCCGTCTCCGTTGCCGTCGCCGCTCCGATGAGCGCGATCGACCACGGCCAGTTCGGCAGCCGCGACGGCCTGGCCGGGCTGGCCGCGCTGATGGCGTCCGGCATCGTCGGCGCCTGGTCGGTGCGGCGGCTGCCCATCCGTGAGATCGAGTACGCGGCGCTGGCACCGGCGGCCGTATTCGGCTACCTGGTCTGTGAGACCGTCAGCCAGCACCAGGCGATGTGGACGGCGCTGGCCGTGACCGCCGTGGCTGCGGCCGCCGTGCATGTCCCGGCGCTTCGCCGGCGGATCGGCGAGGGGCCGCTGCTCGTGATCGGCGCCGGCTACCTGAGCGCCGCCGTGGCGGGGCTGCTCAGCCTCGACGACGCCGGCCGGGCGATCGCCGATCACGGCCAGAGCAACGGCTGGGGCACGCTGCTCGCCGCTGTCGCCACCGCCTTCCTGCTCGCGACCGCCGTGCGCGATCCGCGGCTGCGCGGATACGCGATGTGGCTACCCGCGACCCTCGCCGGCTGGCTGGCGACGCTCGTCCTGCCCGGCCAGTATCCGCTGGTCTGCTGGGCCGGGATCAGCGTGATCGTGTCGGCGTTCGTGATCTGGCGGCCCGCGTCGCTCGAGCGGCGGATCGTGCGTCAGCCGCTGCGCGAGCTGGCCGCCGCATCGGCAGCGCTGGTGACCGTGCTGGTCGTCGCGCTCTACGAGACGCCGCACATGCTGTTCACGACCAACCACGATCCCGCGGATGGTCTGGCGGCGGCTCTGGCCTCGGTGGTCGCGCTCGCCTTCCTGATCGGGAGCGCCGCGACTCCCCGCGCAGACGGCGAGCGGTGGCAGCTGGGCGGCGTGCGCGTCGCCACGGCCGCGGCCGTCACGACCTGCGCGATGGCGCTGTGGACGCTGGCGGCCGCGATCCTGGGCGCAGGGCAGCTGCTGGTGCAGAGCGCGAGCCCCGCCTTCCAGGACGTCCACGATCGCTTCCAGCAGGGTCACGTGCTCGTGTCGGTCAGCTGGGTGCTGACCGGACTCGCGCTGGTCGTGATCTCCCTGGGCGGCAATCGCCGCAGCCTCCGCATTGCCGGCATCGCGCTGCTGTTCGCGGCGCTCGGCAAGCTGTTCCTGTACGACCTGGCGTTCTTGACCGCGATGGCGCGTGCCGTCAGCTTCATCGTCACGGGCTCGGTGCTGCTGGTCGCTGCGCTGCTTCTGCAGCGGTTCTCGCCGCAGGTGAAAGCGGTGCTCGGGGACGACGGCGCCGCCGGGCAGGCGTCGTAGCGGCGTTTCCCGCGCCGCCGCGCGGGGAACGCCATGACCATGCAGACTGTGCTGCCAGCATCAAGAGAAGCGTCGGACGGGCACGACGAGACCGAGTCCGCCGACGACCGCCACAATCGCCAGCTGGTGGAGCTGCTGAATGAGCTGCGGGTGGTCCTGCCCGGCGTCCAGATGCTGTTCGGGTTCCTGCTGGCCGTGCCGTTCACGCAGCGCTTCGGCACCATCAGCGATCTGCAGAGCAACGTCTACTACGGCACCTTCCTGGCGGCTACCGGGGCCTCGGTGTTCCTGATCGCCCCGGCCAGCTTCCACCGGATCGTCTGGCGGCACGGCCGCAAGCGAAACCTGCTGCAGGTGTCGAACAAGCTCGCCATCATCGGGGCGGCCTTCCTCGCGGTCGCGATCGCGGGGTCGGTCGGCCTGGTCACAAGCCTGCTGTTCGGCAACTCGTGGGCGGCCGCCGCCGCCGCGTTGGTGGCCGGGCTGATCGCGGCGGTCTGGTTCGTGCTGCCGTTCGTCTCGCGGCTGCTGGGAGCGCCGCCCGCGGAGCGCGCCCGCCGCTGACGGATCGGCGGGATCCGATCCCTGTAGAGTGGTCCCGGAAAGGACCCTGTGACCGCCGACACTGACCAAACTCGCAGTGACATCGCGTGGCTGGGCAGCAGGCTCCAACACCTCCAGACGCTGTCCGCGACGCTGGCCGGGGCCCGCACCGAGCAGGAGGCGATCGAGGCGACGCTCAACCCGGGCTTGGACGTGTTCGAAGCCGACCAGGCCGTGATCGCGATGCTGGACGAATCGGGCACGGAGTTCCGCATCGCCGCCGTACGCGGCTACCCCGACCAGGTCGAAGCCGAGTGGGCGATGTTTCCCAACACCGACGAGTACCCGCTGTCCGCCGCCGTCCGCACCCGGCAGCCGGTTATCGTGAACGGGCCTGAGGAGCTGATCCGGCGCTACCCGAAGCTGGAGGGCACGGGCCGGTCGGCGGCACTGGTCTGCCTGCCGATGGGGGACTTCGGGGGCATCGCGCTGGGCTATGACCGCGAGAAGACGTTCGACGATGCCGAGCTCGAGTTCATGACGGCGGTCGTCCGTCAGTGCTCCGAGGCGATCCGGCGCACCGCGTTCGACGCGGAACGGGGGCGCAGAGCCGAGCGGCTCGCGCTGCTGGCCGAGGCGGGCGCGGCGTTCGCCCGGTCGCTGGACTACCGCACCACCCTGGGGGAGGTCGCGAACCTGGCCGTGCCCGCGATGGCGGACTGCTGCATCGTCGATGTGCTCGAGCCGACGGGGCTGCACCAGCTCGCGACGGTGCACGTCGAGCCGGGCAAGATCGCGCGCGTCGCCGAGCTCGAGACCAGCTACCCGGCCGATCCGGCGGAGCCGCACAGCGCGGTGGGCGGCGTGCTTCGTAGCGGTGAGGCGCTGCTGGTCTCGCCCGTCACCGAGGGGTTCGTCCGCAGCGTCACGCGCGACGAGTCGCACCGAGATGCCGTGCGCGCGCTCGGCATGCGCTCGCTGATCATCGTTCCGCTGGTCGCGCGCGGCCGCACGCTCGGCGCCATCACGCTCATCTACGACACCTCCAGCCGGCTCTACGACGAGCACGATCTGACAACCGCCGCCAGCCTGGCCGATCGCGCCGCGCTGGCCATCGACAATGCCCGGCTGCATCAGGCCCAGACCGAGATCGCGCGCACCCTGCAGCACGGACTGCTGCCGGATGCCCTGCCGGTGATCCCCGGCGTCGAGATCACCGCGCGGTACCTGGCTGCGGGTGAGGGGCTCGAGGTGGGCGGCGACTTCTACGACGTGTGGCTGATGGACGGCTCCTTCGGCGTCGCCATCGGGGACGTTTCGGGCAAGGGCGCGCGGGCGGCGGCGATGACGTCGCTGGCGCGACACACGGTGCGCGTCGCCTCGCTGCACGAGCCCACTCCCAGCCGCGTGCTGCGGGTGCTGAACCGCGAGATCCTGCAGCACCGACCCCCGGACATGTTCTGCACCGCGGCGTATGCGCACGCGGTCCCGAGCGCGGACGGTGGCATCGATGTCACGATCGCCCTCGGCGGGCATCCTCCCGGCGTGATCGTGCGTCACGATGGAGGCCTCGAGCAGGCTGGAGACCTGGGCACGCTGCTCGGCGTCCGCGACGACGTGATGTTGACCGATGCCGATTTCCACCTGGCTCCCGGCGATGTGCTCGTGCTCTGCACAGACGGCGTCATCGAGCGCCGTGACGGCGGGCGGATGCTCGGCGAGGAGGGGCTCGCCGAGGTGCTTGCCGGGATCGGCTCGGGAGCCACCGCCGAGAGCATCGCGATGGCGGTGGAACGCGCGGTGCTGGAGTTCGCGTCCGGTGCCCCGGAGGACGACGTCGCGATCGTGGTGGTTCGGCCCACCGGGGCGATCCCGCCGGATTATGCTGACGCGTGATGAGCGAGTCGAGTTCGATAGAGGTCGCCCGCGACGGTGATGTCGCGGTGGTCGTTCTGCGGGGCGAGCATGACCTGTCAACGGCGGATCGGCTGCGCCAGGCGATCGAGCGAGCGCGCGACGGGTCGACACCCGTGGTGGTCGATCTGACCGAGGCGACGTTCATCGACTCGGCCGTGCTGGGCGTGCTGATCGCCGAGCACGAGCGCGCGGCGTCGAACGGTTCCGCCGTCGGCTACGTGGTCGGCGCGGGCGCCGGACACAGCGTGCACCGGATCATCGATCTGGCCGGGGTGGCGGCGGTGTTGCCGATCTCGAGCGATCGCGCGACGGCGCTGCGGGCGATCCGCAGCTAGCAGCTCAGACGGTCAGGTCGCGGTGCGCGGCGCGGGCCGCCGCGATCAGCGCACCCAGGATCGGGTGCAGCACGCCGGTGGTGAGCGACTCCATCTGAGGCTGGAACAGCGTCGCCAGGTAGAAGGGGTGGCCGGGCAGCTCGACGGCCTCCACCCCGGCGTCGTCGGCGTAGGCGCCGATCACCAGCCCGGCGGCGACCAGGGCATGGCGGTACCGGTCGTTCAGCCCATAGCTGCAGTAGTGGAAGCCCGAGAACGGAGCGTCGCCGGTCAGCGCCGCAAGGCGCGTGCCGGTAACCGGCCGGATCTCGCGCCGTTGCCCGACCAGGCTACAGGCGAGCGATGCCACCAGATGTTCGGTGGCGTCCGGGTCGACCTCGCCATGCGCTGCGTCGTTGAGACCGGCAACGTTCCGTGCGAACTCGACCAGCATGTACTGGCAGCCGCCGCAGGTGCCGAGGATCGGTGTCCCTCCTCGGCGAGCGGCCTCGATCGTGCGGTAGACGGCGTCGTCGTCGCGGTAGGGGCTGCCCGGAGCCACCCAGACCGCGTCGAGGGCGCCCACCGCGAGCGGCTGGTCGGTGCCATGCCATGCAGCTTCCACGCCGGGCGGCATCAGCGTCAGCGTGTGATCGATCGCGCGGTGCGTCTCGTACCCGGGATTGTGGTCGCCCACAACGGCCAGACGGATGTCGGACATTGCTCATCCTAGATCAGTGGCCTGTATCGTCGTCCTCGGCCCGGCCTTCGCCTGACCGTATACTGCCGCCCATGGCCTTCGTCACGGTGACGGTCCGTGTCCGGCGTCAAACGCCGGCACACCCAGCGGCTCGCTAGCGGTCAACACCTCCTACGCAGCCCACTCGCGGACGAGCTGGCCGCCGCCGCAGGCATCGCCAGCAGCGACCTCGTGGTCGAGATCGGCGCCGGCACCGGCAGGCTGACCGCGCCCCTGGCCGAGCGAGCCGGCCACGTGATCGCGATCGAGGTCGACCCGCGCCTGGCGCGGCTGCTGCGGCGCAGGTTCCATGGCGATGGCCGCGTCACCGTGATCGAGGCGGACGGGCTGGCGGCGGCGCTGCCGGCGAACTCGTTCCGGGTGGTGGCGAACCTGCCGTTCGCGATCACGGCCCCGATGCTGCGGCGCCTGCTGGACGATCCGGGCCTGCCGCTGCGCTCGGCCGACCTGGTCGTCCAGCGCGGGTTCGCCGTGAAGCGCTGTTCGCCGCGGCCATGCACGCTGCTCTCGGCCGGCTGGCTGCCGTGGTGGCAGCTGGCGGTGGAGCGGGTGCTGCCGCCGGACTGCTTCCAGCCGCCGCCCTCGGTCGAGAGCGCCATCCTCAGCGCACGGCGCCGGCCCCGGCCGCTGGTCGACGCGGTGGCAGCCGACGACTACCGGCTGCTGCTGCGCCGGGCGTTCCGGCGCGACAACCGTCCGGTGCGGCTGGCGCTGGCCCTGGAGCGGAGACGCTGGGCAGCGTTCTCACGGCCGCGCGGGCTGGCCGGCGATGCCCGGCCGACGCAGCTCGACGTCTGGGACTGGGCGGCGCTGTACGCCTACCTGCGGTCGTCCAGTGCGTCCCGGCGGCACGGGGCACGGGCATGATGCGGAGGTGGCCGGAATGACAGTGACCAGAGGGTTGCGCAGCTACCGCGACCTGCTGGCCCAGCCGGGCGCGGCCGGGTTGGTGGCATGGGGGCTGCTGGCGCGTATGCCGATCGGCATGATCGGCCTGGCGCAGGTGCTGCTGATGCGTGGATCGGGGGAAAGCTATGCCAACGCCGGGCTGGTGGCGGCCGGCGGGGCCCTGGCCTACGCGGTGGGAGCGCCGGTGGCAGGCCGCCTGATCGATCGCCGCCGGCCGTTCGTGGTCCTGATCGTCTACGGCGTGGTCTACCCCGCCGCACTGGCGCTGCTGGTGGTGCTGGCGACATCGGATGCGCCGCTGTGGTCACTGGTCATCGTGTCGATGGCGTCCGGCGCCTCGCAGCCGCCGGTCGCTCCGACCGTGCGCATGCTGTGGTCGTCGCTGGTCGTCTCCAGCCACCACTCGGCTGCGTTTGCCTTCGAGGCAACGGCGCAGGAGCTGCTGTTCATCACCGGGCCGCTGGTGGTCGGGATCCTGACCGCGGTGTTCTCGCCCAGCGCCGGAGTGATCGCCGCCGGTGTCGTCTCGATCGTGGGCGTTGCCGGGTTTGTGATGACCGGGCCGGTGCGCCACTACCTTCCGGAGCCCCACGAGCACGAGCGGCACGGCCATCCGCTGAGCACGCTGGCGCCGCCGATGGTGCGCCGGATCGTGGCGTTCAGCGTCGGCTACGGCCTCGCCTTCGGCGCGGTCGAGGTGGCGATGCCGGCGTTCGCCGAGGCTCACGGCGGCCGCGAGTTGGGCAGCATCTGCCTGGCCGCGTGGTCGGGCGGCAGCCTCATCGGCGGACTGCTGGCCGCCGGGCACCGGCCGGACGACCCGCTCCGCAGCCTGCGGCTGATCAGCGTGCTGTTCGCCGTCCTGCTGCTGCTGCCGTTGCTGGCGGGGTCGGTCTGGATGATGTCCGTGTTCATGCTGATCGCCGGCCTGCCGATCGCCCCCAGCTTCGCGCTCACCTACGGCATGGTGCAGCACACGGCCCGGCCGGGCACCCAGGCGGAGGTGTTCGGCTGGCTGAGCACGGCGATCGTGGTCGGGATCGCCGCCGGAGCCGCCTTCGGCGGCAGCCTGATCACACGCTCCGGAACCAACGCATCGATCCTGCTGGGCGTGGTCGGCGCGCTGGCCGCGGTGGCGGTGGTAATGCTGCCGCGGCCGGCGCCCTGACCGCCCGTTAGAGGGCTATTGCTTGGACAGCCACATCTCCGGGATCAGCTCGAAGTAGGAGCCGGTGAAGATCAGGCCGTGCAGCCGCGGTGACACGAAGGTGGCCTGCTCCAGGTGCAGGAACGGTGCCCAGCCGGCGTCGTGCTGCATGAAGTAGGCGTCGATCTTGGCCCACTGCGCGTTGCGGGCCGCGCCCAGCGGCATCAGCTTGGTGCGGTCGATCATCGCGTTCAGCGTGGGGTCGTTGGTGTTGGAGACGTCGTTGTTGCCCACGTTGACGATGTGCTCGCCGTTCAGCGTGGTGTCGATGAAGTCCTCGCCCTCGGGAAAGTCCTGGTCGAAGTGGTTGAACGCGATCTGGGGATCTCCGCTCTGGGTCAGCAGCGTGTCCCAGTAGACCGAGTCGTCGACGGCCTTCACGCCGGTCACATTGAGGCCGATCTGGCTCAGCACCGACGCCAGGTACTGCGCCGCCTTGGGCGCCGGGTCGGCGTTCGTCGTCCAGATCTGCACGCTTGCGCCGGTGGCGCCCGCCTGCTGGATCAGCTGCTTGGCCTTGGCCAGGTCGTGCGGATAGAGGTGGTGCTCCTGATAGCTGGAGCCGAACCCCGGCGGCAGCACCGTCTCGGAAGGGATGCCCTGGCCGCCGAAGATCTTGACCAGCGCGTTGCGGTCAATCGCGTAGTTGACCGCCTGCCGCACCGCCAGCTTGTCGAACGGCGGTTTGCGGGTGTTCATCGAGAAGTAGGTGACGTTGTTGCGCGGGAACAGGAAGGTCTGCTTCGGATACTGCGCACGCAGCGCCGTGAAGCGGTCGGGCGGCACGGCCTCCATGTACCAGTCCAGCTGACCGTCGATCGTCTCGTTCACCGCCTGCTCGGGCGTCGTGCCGATGGTGATGTCGACCTCGTTCACGTGCCCGTTGGGCGACGCAGCCGTCCACTGGTGGAAGTTCGGATTGCGGACGAGCACGATCTGCTGCTTGGGCGTGTAGTTCTTGACCATGTACGGCCCGGTGGCCACCCGCCACTGCGGGTCGGTCGAGATGTCCTTGTACGGCATCCCGGCGGGCACGGCGAACGCAAACGGGATCGCCATGTCGTCGAGGAAGGCGCCGTCCGGCTTGACCAGGTGGAATGCGATCGTGCCGGTCTTGTCGTTCGCGACGATGCCCGAGATGTGGGATGCGTGGTGTGCGGCGTATGCGTTGGCGCCGGCGATGTTCGTGTAGAAGCCGACGCCGGGCGAACCGACGTGGAACAGCCGCTCGATCGCGTACTGGAAGTCGGACGGCCGCACCGCTCGGTTCACGGGCGGCGAGAACATCACGTTCTTGCGCACCTGGAAGGTGTAGGTGCGGCCGTTGTCCGTGACCAACGGCATGGCCGTGGCGATGTCCGGCTCGATCACCGACTGCTGGCCGCCGCCGGCCTTCTTGAACGTGAGCAGGCCGTTGTTGGTGGCCTCCAGCAGCTCCCATCCTTCCACGGCGAACGAGATACCGGTGTCGAGGTGGTCGGGGTTGTCGGGGATCGCTCCCCGCAGCGTGCCGCCGTTCACGGGCGCTCCGGCGGAGCCGGCCGAGCTGGAGCTGCCCGAACCGCACCCGGCCGAGACCGCGAGCAGCAGTACTGCGACGGAAATCAGGATGCGGCGCATGGGATACCTCACGTTGTCCGGCTGCGCGGGTCGAGCCACAGGTAGGTCAGGTCCGCGAGCATGTTGAAGAACACGACGAAGAAGGCGCCGTACAGGGTCAGCGCCATCAGCGGTGGTAGGTCGAGGTGGGCGACCGACTCCTGGGCGTACTGCCCGACGCCCTCCAGCCCGAAGATCGGCTCGATCAGGATCACGGTGCCACCCACCACGGCGCCGAAGTCGAGCCCGAACAGCGTGACCACCGGGATCAGGCAGGTACGCAGCGTGTGCCGCACGAGCACCCGGTGCGGCGACAACCCCTTGGCCTTCGCCGTGCGCACGTAGTCCTGGTGGCGGGTATCCAGCAGCGAGTTGCGCACCACCCGCGCATAGAAGCCGATCGAGACCACCGCGAGGGTGATCCAGGGCAGGAACAGGTGCGTCGCCCACCCGGCCGGGTCCTGCGTGAACGGCACGTAACCACCAGGCGGGATCCAGGAGAACACCGGCCAGGAGTGGTACTTGTACGTGAGCAGGTAGAGCAGCACCGCGCCCAGCCAGAAGATCGGGATCGACACTCCGGCCAAGGCCACCACCGTCAGCACCCTGTCCAGCCACCGCCCCTGGTAGAGGCCGGACAGCACGCCGATGGTGATGCCGAAGATCATCCAGATCAGCGCGGCCCCGATCGCAAGCGACAGCGTGCGCGGGATGCCCCGTCTGATCGCCGGCAGCACCGGCGTCTGGTCCTGGTAGCTGATCAGATCGCGCTCGATGAACAGGTGATTCATCATGTCGAAGTACTGCGTGTAGAGCGGCTGATCGAAGCCCCAGTCGTGCCGGATCTGGCGGATGTTCTGCTGCGTGGGGTGGCGGCCCGCCAGGCGCAGTGCCGGATCTCCGCCGGGGATCACATTGAAGATCACGAACACCATCACCGAGATCGCCACCAACACGGCCACCAATCCAGCCAGCCGGCCAAGCAGCAGGCGCACCATCAGTTGCGGATCCTCAGGCGCGCGTGCGGGTCGAGGGCGTCGCGCAGGGCATCCCCGAGCACGTTCAGCGAGACGACCGTGATCATGATGGCGAGCCCGGGCGCGATCGTCAGCCAGGGTGCGGTCACGATCGTCTGGTAGCCCTGCTCGATGATGTTGCCCCAGCTCGGGGTCAGGAGCGGCACACCCACGCCCAGGAACGAGAGCGCCGCCTCGGTCAGGATGTTGGTGGCCACGATCAGCGTCAGGAACACCAGCGCCATCGATGCTACGTTGGGCAACAGCTCCGCCAGCATGATCTTGACCGGCCCGGCGCCGCTCGCCACGGCCGCCTCGATGAACTCCATCCGCCGCAGCGACAGCACCTGCCCGCGGATCGGGCGCGCGACGTAGGGGACGTAGACGATGGCGATCACGACGATCGGGATCGCCAGCGACGTCGACGCGACATGGATCGGCCCGACGGCTATCCCATGCACCGCGAACGCGGTGGCCAGGGCCACCGCCAGCAGGTAGACGGGGAACGACCAGATCAGGTCGAGCAGCCGTGAGATCGCCGAGTCGGTCATGCCGCCTGCATATGCGGACAGGATCCCCAGCACCAGCGCCACGGTGACGCACACGATGGCGGATATGAAGCCCACCTCCAGCGAGATGCGGCCGCCGTAGAGGATCCGCACGAACAGGTCCCGGCCGTTGCTGTCGGCGCCCAGCAGGTAGCACGCGCGGAGGCCGGGCCCGATCGGGGTGCCGTCGTTCCTCACCACCGGCACCTTGTGACCGTTCTCGGTGATGGTGCCCTGGATGTTCTGGTCGCTGGGGCCGTGGTTGCAGGCGTGTGACACCCACAACGGCGCGCCGGGGAAGCAGGCGAACACGATCGTCAGCAGCACGATGGCCGACACGATGGCGGCCGGGTTCCGCCGCAGCCGCCGCAGGGCGGTGCGGAAGCCACCGGCCGCCACGGGCGGCGAGTCGATCATTGGGTCAGGTACATCGACGGGAACAGCTCGAAGTAGTTGCCGTTGAAGACCAGGCCGTGCAGGTGCGGCGACACGTACTTGGGCCACTGCCGGTTCATGAAGGGCGCCCAGGCGGCGTCGTTCTTCATGTACAGGTAGTCGAGCTTCGCCCAGATCGCGTTGCGGGCATCGCCCAGGGGCATCCGCTTGGCCTGATCGATCATCTTGTTGTACGCCGGGATGTTCGTGTTGGTGAGATCGTTGTTGCCGACGTTGACGATGTGCTCGCCGTTGAGTGCCACGTCGATGAAGTCCTGGCCCTCGGGGTAGTCCTGGTTCCAATCGGTGAATCCGATCTGCGGATCGCCCTTCTGGGTGGCGATCGTGTCCCAGTAGACCGATTCGTCGAACGTCTTCACGGTTGCCTTGAGGCCGATCTGGTTGAGCACGCCGGCCAGGTACTGCACCGCGGAGGGCGTCGGATCCGTGTTATGCCCCCACACGGTCACGGCCGCGCCCGCCACACCGGCCTGCTGGATCAGCTGCTTGGCCTTGGCCAGGTTGTACGGGTAGAGGTTGTGTTTCTTGTAGGCGGTGCCCAGGCCGGGCGGGATGATGTTCTCGGTGGGCGTGCCCTGGCCGCCGTAGATCTTGACCAAGGCGTTGCGGTCGATCGCGTAGTTGACCGCCTTGCGAACGTCCAGCTTGTTGAACGGGTACTTGCGCTCGTTCATGAAGAAGTACGTGATGTTGTTACGCACGAACGGGTACACCTGCTTGGGGTACTGCGCCTTCAGCTGGGTCAGCCGATCGGGCGGAACCGATTCGAAGTACCAGTCCAGCTGGCCGTCGGCGATCTCGTTCACCGACTGCTCGGGCGTGACCCCGATCTGTACGTCGATGCCGTCGAGGTGGCCGTCGGGCGTGTCCGGTGTCCAGGACTTGAAGGTCGGGTTGCGCCGGATCGTGATCGACTGGTGCGGCACGTAGCTGGTGATCCGGTAGGGACCGGTCGCCACCCTCCACTGGGGGATCGTGGAGATGTCCTTGTCGGGCGTTCCCTTGGGCAGCGCGAACGCAAACGGCGTGGCGATGTAGTCGTTGAACGTCCCGTCCGGCTGGGTCAGGTGGAAGGTGATGGTCATCGCCTTGTCGTTGGCGACGATGCCCGAGATGCCGCCCTTGCGGGTCTTGGCATAGCTGTCCGCCCCCACGATCCCGGTGTAGAAGCCGACGCCGCCGGAGTCGACGCGGAACAGCCGCTCGATCGAGAACTTGACGTCGGACGGCTTCACCTCGCGGCTGACCGGAGCCGAGAACATCACGCCGGGGCGCACGTGGAAGGTGTAGGTCTTGCCGCCGTCGGTGACCTTGGGCATCGCGCTGGCGATGTCCGGCACGACCGTCGCTCCCGCTCCGCCAGATGCCTTCTTGAAGGTGAGCAGGCCGTTGTTCGTAGCTTCGAGGATCTCCCAGCCCTCGTTGGTGTACGACAGAGCGGGGTCGAGGTGGTCGGGGTTGCCGGGGATGCCGGCGCGCAGGATCCCGCCGTTCACGGGGGCGCCGGTGTCGCCGGAGCCGCTGGCGCTGGTGCCGCCGCCGCAGCCCGCGGCCAGGAGCGCCGTTGCGGTGGCGAGCGCCAGGAATCCGGTGACACGTCTCATCGCAGTCCTCCCATCGGTCCGACCGAACCCTCGGCCAGCGCCGCGGCCACGGCCGGCATCGCGTCGGCCGCCGCCTCCAGGGTGCGGTCGATGTCGGCGTCGGTGTGTGCCCCGGACATCAGCCAGAGGCCCTCCTGCGGCGGCTGGATCAGCACGCCGCGGTCGCGCAGCTCTCGGTAGAGGGCGAAGAACGGGCTGCCGGCGACGATCGCGTTTGCCTCCCGGTAGTCGTTCGGTGGCTGGGGCGAGAACCACAGCTGGAAGAGGGCGCCGACGCCGCTCCAGCAGGCCTCGATCCCGGCCGCCGCGGCGGCTTCGACCAGGCCCTCGGCCAGCCGCGCACCGCGGGCGTTGAGATGCTCGTAGAAGCCCTCGCCGCCGGTCTCCCGGCAGGCGGCGATCACGGCCGCGCAGACCAGCGGGCTGGAGTTGTACGTGCCGCCGTGCATGGTACGGCCGTCGGCCGCCTGCTCCATCACCTCGCGGCTGCCCCCCAGCGCCGCCACAGGGAAGCCGGCGCCGATCGCCTTCGCCATCACGGTCAGGTCGGGGTCGATCCCGAACATGCCCTGGGCGCCGCCGGGCCCGATCCGGAAACCCGTCAGCACCTCGTCGAAGATCACCAGCGCGCCTGCATCGGTTGCCAGTTCGCGCATCCGCTCCAGGTATCCGGGCGCCGGCATGATGCCGCCGCAGTTGCCGAGGATGGGCTCCGTGATCACGGCCGCCATCCGATCGCCGTGGTCCCGGAAGGCCCGCTCCAGCGCCTCGATGTCGTTCCAGCGCTCGACCAGCAGCGTCTCGCCGACGGCGGCGGGGATGCCGGTCGACCCGGGTAGCACGGTCGGCGCGTCGGCGGCGCCCCAGGTGTCCGCGGAGGGGTGGGCTGACCAGTGAATCGCGTCCGACCAGCCGTGGTAGTGGCCCTCGAAGCGCAGCACCAGGTCGCGTCCGGTGAAGGCGCGGGCGAAGCGCAGCGCGTACATCGCGGCCTCGGTGCCGGTGCTCGAGAACCGCACCAGGTCGACGGCGGGCATGCGGTCGGTGATCGCCGCGGCCGCCTCACCCTCCAGGTCGTGGGCCAGCGACACCAGCGATCCGCGCTGCTCGAGCGTGCGCGTGACCGCCTCGGTCACCGCCGCCGGCCGGTGGCCGAGGATCAGGGGACCCTGCCCCATCACGTAGTCGAGGTACCGGTTGTCGTCCTCATCGGTCAGCCATGCGCCTTTGCCGGAGCGCACGAACACCGGTGCCGGCAGCCAGCCGGAGCGGGGCGATCTCGTCCCTGAACCGACTCCTCCCACGAGGTTTTTGCCGGCCTGCTCGAACAACGTCTCTGAACGCGTGGTAATCATGTCTACTCCCATGCTCCGTAGTGCCTGCATGCCCTGGCGGCCGCTGCGCTTCCGGCCGCCAGCGCCTGCTCGATCTCCTGTCCCCGAACCCGTGCCGCGATCACCGCGGCGATCAGCGCGTCGCCGGCCCCGAGCGTGTCCACCACATCCACCGGCTGGGCGGGCACCTCGATGACGGAGCTGTTGAGCGCCATGCTGCCGCTGCGTCCGCGGGTGACCACGGCCAGCGCCGCTCCAACGGCAACGGCCCGCTCGCCCAGCGCGACCGCCTGCTCGCGATCGAGGCCCGCGCCGGAGAAAAACGCGATCTCGAGCCGCGGCGCCAGCTGCGCCACCAGCTCGGCGCTGCTCTCCATGCCGAAGTCGAACGACACCGGCACGCCGTCGAGCTGCATGATCAGCGCCTCCGGGTCGGCCAGGTTGACGCAGTGCACCCAGCTGCACGCCCGCAGGAAGGCGACGTCGTCGGCGTCGGGCCGGTAACCGGCGCTGGCGCCGTAGCGCTCGTCCACGAACTCGCGGTCGCCATCTGACCGCAGCCGCACCTCGGTCACTCCGGTGGGCTCGGGCAGCCGCCTGACGCGGTCGGTGGCGACGTCTGCGCCGCGGGCACCGTCCAGGATCAGTTCGGCGTTCGCGTCCTCCCCGACGGCGCCCAGGTAGTAGCTCTTCAGCCCGGCGGCGGACAGGCCGGCCGCGACATTCAGCGCGTTCCCGCCGGCAAGCGCGAGCGCCGGGGCGCCCAGGTAGTGGTCGACGCAGTTGTCCCCCACCGATGCGACGATCACGGCCAGCTGGTTCCCTCCTTGGCCAGCAGCTGCCGGCCCATGTACGCGCGGTCGTCGAGATCCTCGATGCCGCGCATCAGCGTCGCGTAGACGATGAACCACTGCAACGCCACCTTCAGCACGAACGGCGTCAGCAGCGGGTGCACATCCGGGTACTCGGCGGCGTCGAATATCGCTGTGCGGGCGCCGTGCTCGGACGCGAAGTCGAGGGTTCGCAGCGTCATCTCGCGCGACTCGTCGGTGCCGACCAGCACCGCCAGGTCGGCGCTGCGCCGGTCCAGCATCTCGGCCGGGCCGTGCCGGAACTCCGCGCTCTCGATCACCGATCCACCGATCCGCATGTTCTCCATGAACACCGTCAGTCCGAACTTGTAGGCAAGGCCGAACAGAGGCCCGGCGCCGAGGCAGTAGAGCAGGTCGGAGTCGGCGAATCGTTCAGCCAGCAGGCGTCCCTGGTGGCGTCGCGAGCGAAAGGCGTCGCCCATCTGACCCGGTAGCGCCGGCACCGCCTCGAGCAGTTGCACGGCCTCGTCGTTTCCATCCTGCGTGCCCCATTCGGCCGCGAACAGGGTCACCGCCAGCAGCGGCAGGCAGTAGAGGCCGGGAGAGTCGTAGGCGAACACGTGATCGCTCGCCGCCGCCAGGGGCGAATCACGGTGGCGCACCAGCGCGACCGTCTCGGCGCCGCGATCGCGCGCGAAGCGCAGCGCCTCGAGCGTGTCCTCGGTGCGCCCCGAGTAGCTGGCCAGAACCACCAGTGCGTCATTGTCGAGCCCGCGCGGGCCGCGCCAGGTCAGCTCGTAGGACGGCAGCACGTCGCTGACGGCGCCGGTCAGGCGGTCGCAGAGGTACTTGCCCGTGTACATGCTGGCCCAGGATCCGCCGCTGCCCACGAAGTAGACGCGCCGGCCGCCGGCGCGCGTTCGCGAGGCGAGTTCCCGCACCGCTTCGGCCTGCTCCGAGAGGAACCGCGCCGCGTCCCGCTCAAGGTAGGGGGAAGAGAAAAGCTCGGAGCTCTGAGCGCGATCTGCGAGCTCGTCAAGTTGATCCACGCGCGTCCTCCCGGTGACCTGGACGAAGAAGCTGAGAACGCTATCATGCTCCGCCATGACTGTCACGGTGAGAGACGTCGCTCGTGCCGCAGGTGTGTCCCAGGCCACCGCCGCGCGCGTTCTGGGCGAGTACGGCTACGCCAGTGACGAGGCAAGGGTGCGCGTGCATGCCAGCGCGACGGAGCTCGGATACACGCCCAACGGGGTGGCGCGGGCGCTTGTGTCGCGAGCCACCCAGACCATCGGCCTGGTCGTCGGCGATATCGAGAACCCGTTCTTCGCGGCCGTCGCCCGCGGCCTGTCCGATGTCGTCGAACCCCAGGGCTACACGGTGCTCCTGACGAACGCCGACGAGGATCCCGAGCGGGAGCGGAGGGCGATGCTGGCGCTGCGCTCACGCCGTGTCGACGGCATGGTGGTGGTGCCCGCTCCCGGCGCGGGCCGCGAGGCGTTCCGGGACGGTCCGCCGCTTGTGCAGCTCGACAGATCCGTGCGCGGCGCGGCCACCGATGCGGTGATGGTGCACAACGCAGCCGGTGCCGGCAGCGCGGTCGACCACCTGCTCGCGCTGGGGCATACTCGCATCGGCATGGTGACCGACTCGCCCCAGATCAGCTCCTCGGCAGAGCGGATCGCCGGCTACCGGCGGGCGCTGCGTGCGAAGGGCCTGCTGGACGAGTCGCTGATCTCGGTCGGCGGGTCGAGCCAGGCCGACGGGCTGGTGGCGGCACGAGCGCTGCTCGATCGCCCCGACCGGCCGACCGCGATCTTCACCGCCAACAACTTCATGACCCACGGCGCGCTGCTGGCGGCGCGCGAGCTGCGGCTGCGGATCCCGCGCGACCTGGCGCTGGTCGGCTTCGATGACCTCGACTGGACCACGCTGGTGGACCCGCCGCTGACCGTGGTCTCGCAGCCGGTTGGCGACCTGGGCCGGGTGGCCGGCGAGCGGCTGCTGGCGCGGATCGGTGGCGAGGACGGGCCGCCACGGCGGGTGCGCCTGGCCACGCGGCTGATCGTGCGCGGATCGTGCGGCGCGCTGTGAGCGACGTCGTCGAGCTGCTCGATCAGCTGGTGCGGGCCGACTCCACGAACCCGACGCTCGAGCGGGACGGAGCGGGCGAGGCCGAGGTGGCCCGGCTGCTGGCCGAGCGGATGCAGCGGGCGGGGCTCGAGGTCGATGTCTGGGACGCCGCTCCCGGTCGGCCAAACGTGGTGGGACGGCTTGCCGGCACGGGCGGTGGGCGCACGCTGATGCTGTGCGGCCACACCGACGTGGTGGGCGGCAGTCCGCAGCAGTTCCGGCCGGAGCGGCGGGACGGCCGCATGTACGGCCGCGGCACCAACGACATGAAGGGCGGGATCGCCGCCGCCCAGGTGGCGGTGGAGCGGCTCGCGCAAGGGCCGCGGCCGGCCGGCGACGTGCTGCTCGCCTGGGTGATCGACGAGGAGTGGGCCAGCCTCGGGGCCGAGTCCCTGGTGGAGCGCTACCGGGCGGACGCCGCCCTGTTGCCCGAGCAGTCCGACCTCGATGTCGTGTTCGCTCACGGCGGCTTCGTCTGGTACGACGTGATCAGCGCGGGCAAGGAATCGGCCGGCGGGGAGCCGCAGCACGGGGTGGACGGGATCGCGCTGGCGGGAACGTTCCTGTCGGGGATCATCGCGCTCGACCGCGAGCTGGAGACCCACACCACGCCGGAGTGGGGCCGCCCCAACGTGCACGCCTCGACCATACGCGGCGGCCAGAACTACCCCAGCTATCCGGCGGAGTGTGTGATTGCCGTCGAGCGCTGCCTGATGCCGGGTGAGTCAGTTGCGCAGGCCGACGCAGAGATCGAGCAGCTGCTGGCGTCGGCGCGTGCAGCCGACGGCCGCTTTCGGGGGCGCGCCGAAACGGTGATCGCGCGGGAGCCCGTCAAGCTGCGCCGCGACGACCCGATCGTGCTGACGGTGGCCGGCGCGGCGCGCGACCACTTCGGCAGCGACCCCGTTGTCCGAAGCGACTACGGTTGGATGGACTCCGGCGTACTGGTCGAGGCGGGCATACCCTGTGTGGTGTTCGGGCCCGCTGGCGCCGGAGTGCACACGTCGGAAGAGTGGGTCGACCTGCGCTCGCTGGAGGACTGTGTGGCGGTGTTCGAGGAGACGGTGCGCCGCTTCTGCGGTGCCGGGACATGACCGAGGCTCTGCTCGAGCTGCGCGGGCTGCGGGTGTCGTTCCGCACCGAGCAGGGGGTCGTGCAGGCCGTGGACGGGTTGGATCTGACGCTGCAGGCAGGCGAGGTGCTGGGAGTGGTGGGCGAGTCCGGCTCGGGCAAGAGCGTCAGCATGCTGGCGCTGCTGGGGCTGATCGACGATCCCAACGTCGAGATCGAGGGCGAGGCGCTGTTCCACGGCCGCGATCTGCTGAAGATGGGCGAGCGTGAGCTGCGCGGGCTACGCGGTCGCCAGGTGTCGATGATCTTCCAGGACCCGATGACCTCGTTGAACCCGGTGTACTCCGTGGGCTGGCAGATCGCCGAGCAGATCCGGACCCACGAACAGGTGCCGAAGCGGGTGGCGCAGCGGCGGGCGGTGGAGCTGCTGGAGAGCGTCGGGATCCCCGACCCCGGCCGCCGTGTCGGCGACTACCCGCACCAGTTCTCGGGCGGCATGCGGCAGCGCGTCATGATCGCGATGGCGCTTTCCTGCAGCCCGGAGCTGCTGATCGCCGACGAGCCGACGACGGCGCTGGACGTCACCATCCAGGCCCAGATCCTGGAGCTGCTGGACAGCCTGCGGGTGGACGTCGGGGCGGCCGTGATCCTGATCACGCACGACATCGGCGTGGTGGCAGGCCTGGCCGACCGGGTGATGGTGATGTACGCCGGCCGCACGGTGGAGCGGGCGACCACGCTTGACCTGTTCGACCGTCCGCAGCACCCCTACACCTGGGGGCTGATGGGATCGGTGCCACGGCTGGACGGTGACAAGCCCAAGCGGCTGGCGGCGATCCCCGGCCAGCCGCCGTCGCTGATGGCGCTGCCACCCGGCTGCAGCTTCGCGCCGCGCTGCCAGCACAGGTTCGACGCCTGCGATCTGGCCCGGCCGCCACTCGAGGCCCGCGCCGGCGAGGGTCACCTGGACGCCTGCCTGCTGCCCGTCGACGCCAGGGCGGCTGCGCACGCGACCCAGCTGGCGGCTGCAAGAGGCGAGGCATGACGCCGCTGCTCGAGGTGATCGACGTCAGTAAGCACTTCCACACCGGCCGTGGGCTGTTCGGTGGGGGTGACGTTGTGCACGCGGTGGACGGGGTCTCGTTTGAGGTGCAGGAGGGCGAGACGCTGGGCCTTGTCGGGGAGTCGGGCTGCGGCAAGTCGACGCTGGGCAGGTGCATCGTGCGACTTCACGAGCCGACCGGCGGCAGCATCCGCTTCGACGGCGAGGACATCACACAGGTGAAGGGAAAGCAGCTGCGCGCGTTGCGCCGTGACGTGCAGATCGTGTTCCAGGATCCCTACGCGTCGCTCAACCCACGCCGCCGCCTGGGGCACATCGTGGGCATGCCGATGCAGGTGCACGGGATGGGCTCGTCGAGCGAGATCCGCGAGCGCGTGGCGGCGCTGCTGCGCCTGGTCGGCCTCAGCCCGGAGCACATAAACCGCTATCCGCACGAGTTCTCAGGCGGGCAGCGGCAGCGGATCGGAGTGGCGCGCGCCCTGTCCGTGAACCCACGACTGGTCGTGTGCGACGAGCCCGTGTCGGCGCTGGACGTCTCGATCCAGGCACAGGTGATCAACCTGCTGGACGACCTGCAGGATGACCTGGGATTGACCTACGTCTTCATCGCGCACGACCTGGCGGTGGTGCGCCACGTATCCGACAGGATCGCGGTCATGTACCTGGGCAAGCTGGTGGAGGTGGCGCCGGCCGAGGAGCTGTACCGCGCCCCCGTGCATCCCTACTCGGCGGCGCTGCTCTCGGCCGTTCCCGTGCCCGACCCGCGGGCTCCGCGCGACCGGATCGTGCTGACCGGCGATGTGCCGAGCCCGGTCTCGCCGCCCAGCGGCTGCCGCTTTCACCCCCGCTGCCGGTACGCGACCGAGATCTGCAGCCGCGAGGAGCCGCCGCTGATTGCGCACGCGGATGGGAGGGTGGCGGCCTGCCATCACCCGTTGAACGTCCCCGCAGCCGCTGCTTCGAACTAGAGCGCGGGCGCCTTCATGCCCACGTCAGGCCATCACCTCGTCGCGCGCCGAGACGAATTGCGCGACGGCGAAGTCGAGCTCCTCGATGGTGTGGGAGGCGGACATCTGCGTGCGGATCCGCGCCTTGCCCTGCGGCACCACCGGATAGGAGAACGCCACGGCGTACACGCCGCGCCGCATCAGCGCGTCGGCCAGCCGTCCGGCCAGTGCGGCGTCGCCGATCATCACCGGCACGATCGGATGGTCGCCGGGCAGGATGTCGAATCCGAGCTCGGACATGCGACCCCGGAAGTGGGCTGTGTTCGCCCGCAGCGTTTCGCGCAGGTCGCCCGACCGCTCGATCAGGTCGAGCGCGGCCAGGGCCGCTCCCGCCACCGGCGGCGGGATGCTGTTCGAAAACAGGTACGGCCGCGAGCGCTGGCGCAGCAGCTCGACGATCTCGCCCCGCGCCGCGACGTAGCCCCCGCTGGCACCGCCCATCGCCTTGCCCAGGGTGCCTGTGAGCACGTCCACGCGGCCGATCACGTCGTGCAGCTCGTGCGTGCCGCGCCCGCCCGGGCCGACGAACCCGACCGCGTGCGAGTCGTCCACCATCACCAGGGCATCGTGCCGCTCGGCCAGGTCGCAGATATCCGCCAGCCGGGCCACGTAGCCGTCCATCGAGAACACGCCGTCGGTCGCGATCAGCCGGTAGCGGGCGCCTGACGCCTCCAGCAGCCGCGCCTCCAGCTCGTCCATGTCGCTGTTGCGATACCGCAGCCGCTGCGCCTTGCAGAGCCGGATCCCATCGATGATCGAGGCGTGGTTGAGCTCGTCGGAGATGACGGCGTCATCGGGGCCCAGCAGCGCCTCGAACAGGCCGCCATTTGCATCGAAGCAGGAGCCGTAGAGGATCGCATCCTCGCTGCCCAGGAACTCGCTGAGCCGTCGCTCCAGGTTTCGGTGGAGAGTCTGGGTACCGCAGATGAAGCGCACGGAGGCCATGCCGAACCCCCATCGGTCGAGCGCCTCGTGCGCCGCCGCCACGATCTCCGGGTGACTGGCCAGCCCCAGGTAGTTGTTGGCGCAGAGGTTCAGGACACGGCCCGAACCGGACACGTCGACCATGTCCGCCTGCGGCCCTTCGATCTCGTGTTCGGTCTTGTAGAGCCCCTGGCTGCGCAGATCGGCGAGCCGCGCGGCCAGGTCGGTTGTCAGCGCACCTGTGGTCAGATCTCCCTCCAGTCGAGCAGCACCTTCCCCGAATCGCCGGACGCGGCCGCGGCGAACCCGGCCTCGAACTGGTCGTAGCGGAAGCGGTGCGTGATGACGGGCGAGATGTCCAGCCCGGACTGCAGCATCACCGTCATCTGGTACCAGGTCTCGTACATCTCACGGCCGTAGATGCCCTTCAGGGTCAGCATGTTGAACACGACCTGCGTCCAGTCGATCGCGATCTCCTCGGTGGGGATGCCCAGCATCGCGATCCGCCCGCCGTGCGACATGTTGGCCAGCATCGCGTGCAGCGCGTCGCCGTTCCCCGACATCTCGAGGCCGATGTCGAAGCCCTCGGTCATGCCCAGCTGACGCTGCACGTCGGTCAGCGGCTGGGTGCCGGGGTCGATCGTGATCGTCGCCCCCAGCCGTGCCGCCAGATCGCGGCGGTAGGCGTTGGGGTCGCTGACGGCGACGTGGCGGGCGCCGGCGTGGCGTACAACCGCCGCGGCCATGCAGCCGATCGGGCCGGCGCCCGTGATCAGCACGTCCTCGCCCAGCACGGGGAAGGCCAGCGCAGTGTGGACGGCGTTTCCGAACGGATCGAAGATGGCGGCGATCTCGGGGTCGATGCCGGGCCAGTGGTGCCAGATGTTCGTCATCGGCAGCGCGATCAGCTCGGCGAACGCACCGGGGCGGTTGACGCCGACACCCTGCGTGTGGGCGCACAGCTGACGGCGGCCGGCCATGCAGTTGCGGCAGCGGCCGCATACCACGTGGCCCTCTCCGCTGACGAGGTCGCCGGGGTGGAAGTCGCTGACGTTGTCTCCGACGGCGACGATCTCGCCGACGAACTCGTGGCCCACGACGAGCGGCACCGGGATCGTGCGCTGCGCCCAGGCGTCCCAGCGGTGGATGTGCACGTCGGTGCCGCAGATGCCGGTGCGGTGCACGCGGATCAGGACGTCGTTGATGCCGTACTCCGGCTCGGGGACGTCCTCCAGCCACAGGCCAGGTTCGGCCCGGCTCTTCACGAGTGCGCGCATCGTGACGCATCGTATCGACCCCGCGGTTGGGTAACCTCACGGCTCATGCGCGAGCCTCGCTTCGATGTCCTGTTCGAGCCGGTGCAGATCGGCCCCGTCACCGCCCGCAACCGGTTCTTCCAGGTGCCCCACTGCAACGGCATGGGCTACCGCGATCCCACGGCGCACGCGCACATGCGCGGCATCAAAGCCGAGGGCGGCTGGGCGGTGGTCTGCACGGAGGAGGTCGAGATCCACGCCTCGTCCGAGGTCGCCCCCTTCATCGAGGGCAGGCTCTGGGACGACCGGGACATCCCGATGCACGCGCGGCTCTGCGAGCAGGTGCATGCTCACGGATCGCTGGCCGGGATCGAGCTCTGTTACAACGGCATCGCGGCCCCCAATCGCTATTCGCGGATCTCGCCGATGGCGCCGTCGGCGCTGCCGGTCACCTGGAACGACCCCGTCCAGGCGCGCGCGATGACCAGGGCGGACATCGCCGACGTGCGCCGCTGGCACCGCCAGGCGGTGACGCGGTCGCTCGAGGCTGGCTACGACATCGTCTACGTCTACGCCGGCCACAACCTGAGCATCGTTCAGCACTTCCTGTCGCGCCGCTACAACCAGCGCAGCGACGAGTACGGCGGCAGCATCGAGAACCGCACGCGGCTGCTGCGCGAGGTGCTCGAGGACACGCTGGCGGAGGCGGAGGGGCGGGCCGGCGTCGTCTGCCGCATCGCCGTCGACGAGATGATCGGCGCCCGCGGGCTCGAGCGCACCGAGATCGAGGAGGTGCTGGGGCTGGTGGGCGAGCTGCCCGACTGCTGGGACTTCATGCTGGGGTCGTGGCCCGACGATTCGGTCACCTCGCGGTTCCAGGACGAGGGTGGCCAGGAGCCCTACGTGCGCGGGCTGAAGGCGCTGACCACAAAGCCGGTGGTCGGCGTCGGCCGGTTCACGTCGCCGGACACGATGGTGCGGATGATCCGCGACGGCGTGCTGGACATGATCGGGGCGGCGCGACCGTCGATCGCAGATCCGTTCCTGCCGGTCAAGCTGGAGGAAGGCCGCTACGAGGACATCCGCGAATGCATCGGCTGCAACATCTGCGTGTCTGGGGATTTCACGATCTCGCCGATCCGCTGTACCCAGAACCCGAGTATGGGCGAGGAGTGGCGCCGCGGCTGGCATCCGGAGCGGATCCGTCCCAGCCAGAGCGATGCGCGGGTGCTGGTTGTGGGCGCCGGGCCGGCCGGCCTGGAGGCGGCGATGATGCTCGGCCGCCGCGGCTACGAGGTGGTGCTGGCCGAGGCCGGCGGCGAGCTGGGCGGGCGGGTGGCGCGCGAGGCGCGGCTGCCGGGTCTGGCCGCGTGGATTCGGGTGCTGGACTACCGCAAGGCGCAGCTGGAGCGGCTCGGCAACGTCGAGCTGGCCTTCAACAGCACGCTCGATGCCGAGGAGGTTGCGTCCTACGGCTTCGACCACGTCGCCGTCGCAACCGGCGCCTCCTGGCGGCGGGACGCTGTCGGCCGCTGGCGCACGCACCCGATCGAGCTGGATCCATCGTTGCCGGTTCTGACACCCGACGATCTGATGTCCGGCAAGCGGCTCGACGGCGAGCACGTTGCCATCTTCGACGACGACCACTACTACATGGGCGGGGCGCTGGCCGAGCTGCTGGTCTCGGAAGGGCGGAGGGTGACGCTGGTGACGCCGTCGGCGCGCGTCTCGGAGTGGGCCGATCACACGATGGAGCAGGAGCGGATCCAGGGCCGGCTGATGGAGCTGGGCGTCGAGCTGCTGACGTCCAAGGGTTTGCTGCGCGCGACCGCGGGCGGCGTGCAGCTGGGTTGCACCTACACCGGACGTGAGAGCGATCTCGATTGCGATGCGCTGCTGCTCGTCACCTCGCGACTGCCGAACGACGAGCTCGCCCAGAGCCTGGCAGGGTCAGGAGGGTCGGTGCGGGCGGTGGGCGACGCGTACAGCCCGGGGACGATCGCGGCCGCCGTCTGGGACGGGCGCCGCTACGCGGAGGAGCTGGACGCCGAGCCGGCCGACCCCGGCGAGACGCCGTTCTTGCGCGAGGTGGCCGAGCTGTCGCCGGATCGGGTGCGCGACTCGGTCATCTAGTACGGAGCGGCGCTCGGCTACGAGATCACGTGGACGGTGCGCGCGATCAGCGTCATGTCGAGGATGCGGCGAACCGGCGGCGAGACGTTGATCAGCTCGAGCCGTCCTCCGCGCGCGGACAGCCGTTGCGCGGAGGCCAGCAGCACGCCCAGCGCCGTCGAGTCGACAAAGCTGACGCCGGCGGCGTCGATGCGAACGATGTCGCCCTCGAGCTCAGCCTCGTCGAGTGCGGAGCGCAGCGAATCGGTGGATTTGATGTCGAGCTCGCCGTCCACCTGCAGCACCAGAACGACCTCGTCCACGCGGCGGCGAACGAAGTGCGGGTCTCGGCTGGTGCCGGCGTGGCCCGGATCTTGCATGGTGAAAACCTACCGCGACGGGACCGCCGGTAAACGGGTGGTCAGCCCGGATCGATCGCGAAGGTCATCACGACCTCGGTGCCATGCGGCGTCAGCGGCCGGATCTCCACCGTCTGCGTGAGTGCGGCGATGACCGGCAGTCCCAGGCCCAGCCCGGGGCTGTCCACGCGCGGCGCAAAGCCGCGGCCGAGATCACGCACGGCGACCTCGAGGATCGAGTCCATGCACTCGGCCGCCAGCTCGATGTGCCGGTCGACGGGGTCGGGGTCGGACCGGTACGCGTGCTGGACGACGTTGGTGCAGGCCTCGGTGACGGCCAGCAGCACGTCAGCGGCGGCCTCGCCGGTGACCGACTGGCCTTCCAGGAACCCGGCCATGGCGTGGCGCAGCAGCGGGACGTTGTCAGCGGTGGCGGGCACGGAAAGCTGCAACTCCACGCGGCCGCCGTTCACGGCCGCCGAGCCGATCCGTGCCAGTCCTCGGCGTACGGGCCCATATGAGCACGATACCCGCTGGGGATGTCGGAGAAACGCTGACGGGCGGGACGGCGGGGATCGATCTACCCTGCGATCGTGGAACAGCGAACTCCAGCCGTGCGGACGCGGCTCTCGGCGGCGGCACCGCAGGTGGCCGTGCTGGGCCCGCTGGCGCTGGTCATGGGATCGCGCGCGGGGCTCTCGCTCGAGCAGATAGACGACCTGGCGATGGCCATCGAGCTGGTGGTGCGGCACCGGCGCGATGAGCGCGGGGCCGAGTTCCGGGCGGAGCCAGGATCGCTGGAGGTGTTCATCAGCGAGGTCGACCAGGCGTGGCTCGAGCAACACCTGGGGATGCTGGCGGTGCTGGTGTCGGAAACGGAGCTCGACGCCGGAGGGGTGAGGTTGCGAGTCGATGTCTGAGCCGGCAGAGCTGCTGGCCGGGCGGGTGGCGCGGGGCGACGATGCGGCGGCCGAGGAGCTGGTGGAGGCCATGCGCCCGCTGGTGTCCTCGATGGCGACGCGGTTCCAGGGGCGGGTGCCGCGCTCCGACCTGGAGCAGGCCGGCGTGGTCGGGCTGCTGCGGGCGGCGGCGACGTTCGACGCGGAGCACGGCACGCCGTTCGGCGGGTATGCGGCGCCGTTCGTGATGGGCGAGATGCTGGCCTGCGTGCGGCAGCAGTCCGCGCCGGTGCGGGTGCCGCGATCGGTGGCGCAGAACGAGCGCGCGGTGGCGGCCGCGGTCGATCTGCTGACGTCGGAGCACGGGCGCAGTCCGACGGTGGCCGAGATCGCGGAGCGGGCGAAGCTGGACGAGGAGGCGGTGCTGGATGCGCTGCGAGCGAGCATGGCGGCGAGGCCGGTATCGCTGGACGAGATCGAGCCGGAGCGGTTCGGAGAGACCGACGAGACGCTCGAGGCAGTGGAGCGGCGGCTGGAGCTGGGGACGCGGCTGGACCGGCTCGACCGGCGCAGCCGAGCGGTGCTGGTGCTCCGGTTCGGGATGGAGCTGTCGCAGCGGGAGATCGCGGAACGCCTGGGCATCTCGCAGATGCACGTGTCGCGACTGCTGCGGGCGGCGATGGCGGAGATCGCAGATGAGGGTGAGGACGATGCGCCTAGCCGTTGATCGAGCGTGCGAAGCTGACCCGGGCCCCGCCCTCGGGGCGCTGGGGATCGATGCGGTGCCGGGTGCTCAGCTCGTGCAGCAGCGACAGGCCGAAGCCGGGCCGGTCGGGGAGGCGGCCGCCGGGGAATCCGCGGCCGTTGTCGCTGACGGCAACCTCGATCTCGTACGGCGACGTGCGAAACTCGATCTCGATCACGCCGTCCGGATCGTTGTCGTACCCGTGCACAATCGCGTTGGAACAGGCCTCGGAGAGCAGCAGCTTGAGATCGTCGAGCTGGTCGTCGGTGATGGCGAGGTCGGCCACGGCGCCGATCAGCGCCTGCCGGCAGACGATCAGGTACGCCGGCTGGGAGGGGACGGTCAGTGTTGCCATGGGAGGGGCCTGCGTTGACATCTCCAGGTGAGACTACCGTGACGCTGCGTGCCGCAAACGGGAGTTCGGCAGCGGCCATCGCCGGGCACGTGACGATGGCGATGGCGGCGGTTGCCGGTTTCACCCCGCTTCGGGCCGAGCGCGCACGGTCAAGCCTGGCCCAGGCGCTCGGTGCCTGCACGGGTGCGGTGGAGCTGAGTCTGACGGCGGAGCCGGGGGTGCTGACGGCACGGATCCGGGCGGCCCCCGAGCAGCTCGCCGCCATGGGAACGGTGCTGGCGGAGCACTCGCCTGAGCTCGTCGACGACCGACTCGAGCTGCGGTTCGTGCGGCCGCGGCTGGACGTGGTCTGAGCGTTAGCAGAGGCGACGAGGCGGCGCCAGCGCGGGCCGGACGGGGTGTCAAACACCGCTTCGGCCACGTTCGGCGTTTCGTCACGCGCCCGTCACACGCGTCACGGATGCCGTGACGGGGAAGTGGCTCAACCAGGCCAAATCGCGCGCATCCGGGGTTTGACTACGACGCGGCCTGTGACGAGCGCTCGTGATCGGGTTGGTGCGGGTCGTGACGAAGCTGGCACGTCACGGAAGCGCCACGGAAGCGTCACGGCCACGGCATGGATGCATGTTTCAGCCGGGAGCGGTCTGCACACCTAGAGGGTGCGCCGGCTTTGTCGGGCGCGTTTGCGAGATGAGGAGAGCGATGCCGACCAACGATCCCCGGACCGACCGCGAGCTTGTCATGGCCCACCGTGAGAAGGGCGACGACTCGGCCAGAGAAGCACTGATTCTGCGCTACTCGGGGTTGGCTCGTGCGATCGCCCGCCGGTTCGCACGGCGCGGCATGGCGCACGACGACGTGCTCCAGAGCGGCTACCTGGGCCTGATCCAGGCCGTCGACCGGTACGACCCCGCCCGGGGCGTGCCGCTTCAGGCGTACGCCGCCCGCACCATCGAGGGCGAGATCATGCACCTCTTCCGTGACCGCGGCTGGGCCGTGCGCGTGCCCCGTCCGCTCCAGGAGCTGAGCCGCTCGCTGGCAGTCGTGTCGGAGCAGCTCGGCCACAAGCTCGGCCGCAAGCCCACCGTCGAGGAGCTGGCCGAGGCCACAGGACGCACGTACGACGAGATCCAGGAGGCACTGGCTGTTCAGCGTGCCTACATCGCTGAGCCCCTGTCCGAACAGGGCGGCGACGACCGCGATGACGATGCGCGGCCGGTGGCGGCGCTGATGGTCGAGGAGTCCGGCTTCGAGTCAGTCCGCGACCGTGACCAGGTCGCACGCGCGATGCGGCACCTGCCCGCACGGGAGCGTGAGATCGTGCGCCTGCGGTTCCTGCACGATCTCACCCAGGCCGAGATCGCGGCCGAGATCGGCGTCAGCCAGATGCACGTGTCGCGCCTGCTGCGAGCGGCGCTGGACGCGATGGGCGAGGTCATGGACGACCCCGCTCTGCTTGCCTCGTAGACCGCGCCGGCAGCTCAGGCGGCCTGGTCGCCCCAGGGCACGATCGCGTCCAGGCCGCGTAGCGTGTCCAGCGCGTCCCGCTCGATCTGGCCGATCCGCTGCCGCGACACGTCCATCACCCGGCTGATCGCCTCGACCGTGCGCGGTTCGCCGTCGTTCAGCCCGAACCGCAACTCGAGCACGGTGCGCTGCCGCTCGCTGAGATGGCGCATGGCATCCTGCAGGCGCTCGCGCAGCTCGGTCGTCATCACCTCGTCCTCGGCCCGCTCCGGCCCGGCCCGGCGCGAGGCCTCGCCGTCGTCGATGCTCTCCGCGGCGCTGGTGACGTGGTCGATCGCCGCAAGCTGTGCGATCCGCCGCACCGGCACGTGCATGGCCTCGGCCAGCTCACGGTCGGTGGGAGCACGTCCCAGCCGCACCTCCAGCGTCGCCCGCGTGCGCCGCAGCTTGACCACCCGCTCGGCCGTGTGCACCGGCACCCGGATCGGCCGGCCATGGTTGTGCACGCTGCGCTGGACGGCCTGGCGGATCCACCAGGTGGCGTAGGTAGAGAACTTGAGATCGCGGCGCCAGTCGAACTTGTCGACGGCCCGGATCAGCCCGACGGTGCCGTCCTGGATCAGGTCGGTAAGGGGCACGCCGTGTCCGCGGAAGTGCTTCGCGATCGACACCACCAAGCGCAGGTTGGATTCGATCATGCGCCGCCGCGCGCCGTCGTCACCGGCTTCGACCAGGCGCGCCAGCTGCCGCTCCTCGTCCTTGTCGAGCAGTCGGTGGCGTCCTATTTCGATCAGATAAGCGTCGAGAGACTCGCCCGTTAGGGTCATCGCGGCGTGCATGCCCGATGATCGCGGCCAGCAAACGCGCAGCGGCCGGTTTGGGTGCTGCATCACGTGGGAACATCACGGGCATGACACCAATACTTGCTGCTCCGCTTCTGGCTCTGGGTACGGGAATCGGTATCGTGGGACTGATCGTGATCATCATCGTGGTGGTGGTGCTTCTGCGCGTTCTGTGACGCTTCCTCGCCTGCTCTGATCCGTTTGCACTTTGTAAGAGATTGCACCGGACCGTGGGCGAATCTGTCACGAGGTGCTACAACAGGTGTGGGGGTCGCGGCCGAGCAGTCTGCCTCTCCGTCTCGGCGGCCCTCAGGAGTACCAGCCTCCCGTCCGTGTTGGAGCCCGCGGACGGGAGGTACTCCTGCTCAGGCGACGGCCATGCGGCGCAGCGGTGGCCGGATCGGACGCGCCCGCCGTGACAACCGATACAGGGTGCTGGGCGGGAAGCCGTCGACCACGCGCCGCTCCACCAGGCCGGCATCCGACAGCGCCTTCAGCGCCAGCGTCAGCGCTCGCGGGCTGATCGGCGGCAGCTGGTCGCGAAGCTGGCCGAAGCGGCCGTCGCCAAGGTCGTCGAGGGCCGCGACGATCGGCATCGACCACTTGTTCAGCCCGACGTGTTCGGCCTGCAGGGCATCCAGAGCGAACATCAGCTGGCTGCAGGCAGGCGCTAGCTCGGCGCCGCGCCCGGTCAGCACGTACTCGGGACGCAGCGGATGGCCGTAACCCGGGTTGCGTACCACCAACCTCTGCTCGACCAGCGAGTCCAGCGTGCGCCTCAGCGATTCGCGGCCGATGCCGAGGCGTCGGGAGAGGTTCACGAACCGGTCGCCGCTGCCACGGCCGAGCTCCGCCAGCACGGGCACCGACCAGCGGTGGTGAAACAGCCGGGGGAGTGGAGGAGGCGTGGTTGACATGAAAGTGATTCTAGTATAAAAACCGATTACGCCACCAGCAAGGGAGGGCTCCGTGAGCCTCGATCAGTCATCCGCCGCCCAGCAGACCGGGCCAATCAGCTACGCCGGCCACATGACGGCGGCCATCGGTGTCTCCGATATGGAGCGATCGCGCAGCTGGTTCCAGGAGCTACTCGGCTTCGAACCGATCTACACCCTGGCCGACTGGGGATGGTGCGAGCTGCGCACGCCGATCCCCGGCGTCAACCTCGGCATCGGCCAGGAGGAGACCGTCGCCCCGCAGGGCGGCGCGACGCTCACCTTCGGGGTGACGGACATCGCGGCCGCGCGAGCGCACCTCGAGCGAAACGGCGTGCGCTTCGACGGGGACACGCGTGAGATCGAGGGCATGGTCAGGCTGGCGACCTTCTACGACCTGGACGGCAACACCTTCATGCTGGCACAGCGGCTCGACGCGGATCGGGCCGGTCGCGGTGGCTGAGCCGCAGATGGACGCCCATACGCTGGTGCTGCTGATGCGCCCGGCGGAACCGCCCCGGCTGGACTCCGACGCGGTCGGCGCCCTCCAGGAGCAGCACCTCGCGTTCCTGCAGGCGCGGCGCGACGAGGGCGTGATGGCCGCCGCCGGGCCCTTCCGCGATCGCCCGGACGAGCGCTGGCGGGGCATGTGCATCTACCTTGTCGACCGCGAGCGGGCGCTGGAGCTGGCATCGGAGGACCCGATGGTGCGGGCGGGATGGCTGGAGCTGCTGGCGCTGACCTGGCTGACCCGGCCGGGTGAGCTCAGCCACGGGCCGGAAGCCTAAGCCTCCTCGAGCAGGTCGAGGTAGCGCACCTCGGAGAACACGCGCTCGACCATCGGCCGGAAGTGCTCGGCCGGCAGCGCCTCGTAGGCGGGGTCGAAGCAGTTCTGGTCGTAGAGCTCGCAGAACTCGGCGCAGGCCGCGTACCAGGGGTGGTCGATGTAGCGGTCGCGAGCGTTGCGGTCGCCGCCGGAGTGGTGGGCGCGGTAGTAGAGCTGGAACAGGCCGTGGTGCTTGACCACCCAGCACACCTCCGGCCGCACGTACGGCTTCAGGATCGCCGCCACCATCTCGCCGTGCGTCCAGGGCGCAAGCTCGTCGCCGATGTCGTGCAGCAGGGCCGCGACCACGTACTCCTCGTCGCGGCCGTCGCGTAGCGCGCGCGTGGCCGACTGCAGCGAGTGCTCGTAGCGGGAGACCTGGTAGCCGGCGAACGACGCGCGCAGCTTCTCCAGCGATTCCATCAGGCGGTCGGGCAGGCCGGTCATGTACTGCTCTTCGTAGCGATCGAGCAGCGCGTAGTCCTCGGCCGTGCCATCGGCCATGCTGGTGAAGCGCACCGTCTCCATGCAACCAGTCTACCGTCAGGCGGCGACGGGCTGCACCTCTGCCAGCAACGCGTCGAGCACCTCCGACAAACGCGTGTCGTGGGGCGCGGCCAGCGTGCCGGCCTCGTCGAAGTGCTCGTGCGCGCGGGCCAGCGACAGGTCGCCGTTTACCACGCGGGCACCGGTCAGGCCCAGCACCTTGCGCAGCTCGGCCTGCGCCCACATGCCGCCGTAGCCGCCGGTGCTGGCGCCGATCACGGCTACCGGCTTGCCGCGCAGCACGTTGTCGGGGAACGGCGTGGACACCCAGTCCAGGGCGTTCTTGAGCACGCCCGGAATCGAGCCGTTGTACTCGGGGGTCGCGATCAGCAGCGCGTCGGCCGCCTCGATCTGCTCGCTCAGCTCGCGAACCGGCGCCGGCCGTTCGCCGGGGTCGGAGCGCTCGCCGTGGAACGGCGGGATGGCGGCCAGCTCGGTAAAGCGCACGAGCTGGACGCCGGCCGGCGCCTGCTCCTCCGCCGCGCGGAGGAGCAGGGTGTTCAGTGAGTCCGGCCGCAGGCTGCCCGAAATGGTCAGCACGCGCATGGTGTTACGCCCCCTTCACGAACGACAGGCTGGCGGTGAGCTTGACGGTGTCGTCGAGCAGTGCGCCGCCGCCCGGCAGCGGGGCATTCCAGGTGACGCCGTGCTCCTGCCGGTTGATCTCGCCTTCGAGGTCGATGCCGACGCGCTCGTTGCCCCAGGGATCCTGGTCGGGGCCGTTGACCTTGGCCGACAGCGTGACCGGCCGGCTGACGCCCTTCAGGGTGAGCTCGCCCTCGACGCGGTCGGGCGCGACCAGCGTGCCCTTGAAGGTCGCCTGCGGGTAGCGCTCGACGTCGAAGAAGTCGGGCGACTTGAGGTGTCCGTCGCGGGCCTCGTCATACGTGACCGCGCTTCCGGTCTCGATGCTGCCCTCGATGCGGGGCTGCTCGCCGCCTTCGAGCGTGGCCTGGAAGTCCAGGAAACGGCCGCGCACGGTGGAAATCTTCATGTGGCGGACGCCGAACTCGAAGGACGAGTGGGCGGGGTCGACGGTGTAGCTGCCGACCGGGATGGCGGTGGGTGCAATCTCAACAGTGCTCATGGTGGCTCCTTCCAAACCGATGTATACTTGAGCTAACAACAATCTAGCAGGAGAACATTGAGCCGTCAAGTATTGAGTCCGCAAGTTCTTTCCGCATGGCTGGGGCTGCTCCGAAGCCACGCCGAGCTGACGCGTGCGATGAACGCGCAGCTGATCACGGAGCACGGCATCACGCTGAACGACTACGACGTGCTGGTGAACCTGGAAAGCGCGCCGGGAGGGGCACTGCGGCGCGTCGATCTGGCCGACCGGGTGCTGCTGACGGCGTCCGGGATCACGCGCCTGCTGGAGGGGCTGGAGCGGGCCGGCTGGGTCTGCAAGCGAGCCTGCGATTCAGACGCGCGGGTCACCTACGCGGTGCTCACCGACGCCGGGTACGAGAAGCTGAAGGAGGCGTCGCGCACGCATCACAAGGACATCGGGCGCATGTTCACCGACCACTTCAGCGAGCAGGAGCTGGGCGAGCTGTCCGACCTGCTGGGCCGTCTCGTCTCGGATCCCCGCTGCATGCCGGGGTGAAGCTGCGGTAGCGTGGCGCCATGAGTGCGCCCGCTCACGTCCAGATCGATCGCGCCCGGCTGGGGCAGCTGCTGGAGCGCGAGCGGGCCCGCTTCGTGGAGCAGCACCCGCGATCGCGCGAACTCTTCGCCGAGACCTCGCAGACGCTGCTGGGCGGGGTGCCGATGAGCTGGATGACGATGTGGGCGGGCGGGTTCCCGCTGTTCATGGCCGAGGCTCGCGGCGCCGCCATCACCGACGTGGACGGCCACACGTTCGTCGATTTCTGCCTGGGCGACACCGGCGCGATGGCGGGCCATGCCCCCGAGCCGACGGCCCGCGCGGTCGAGCGCCAGATCCGGCGGGGGACGACCGGGATGATGCCGACCGAGGATGCAGCGTGGGTGGGCAGGGAGCTGGTGCGGCGGTTCGGGCTGGACGCCTGGCAGTTCGCGCTGACGGCGACCGATTCCAACCGGTGGGTGCTGCGGATGGCGCGCACGCTGACGGGGCGGCCGAAGGTGCTGGTCTTCAACGGCTGCTACCACGGCACGGTCGATGAGTCGGTGATCTGGCTCCAGGACGGCGTGGCGCGGTCGCGGCCCGGGAACGTGGGCCCGGCGGTGGATCCGGTCGAGACGACGAAGGTGGTCGAGTTCAACGACGTCGACGCGCTGCGGGCCGCGCTCGAGCCGGGCGACGTGGCGGCGGTGCTGGCCGAGCCGGCGCTCACCAACATCGGCATCGTGCTGCCGGAGCCCGGCTACCACGAGCAGCTGCGCCGCATCACAAACGAGACGGGGACGCTGCTGATCATCGACGAGACGCACACGATGAGCACCGGGCCGGGCGGCTACACGGCCGAGCATGGTCTCGATCCGGACATCCTGACCGTCGGGAAGTCGATCGCGGGCGGCGTGCCGATCGGTGCCTACGGCATGCGGCGCGACCTGGCCGACCGGATCCTCGCGGCCGACGTCGACCTCGAGGATGTGGGCGGTGTGGGCGGCACGCTGGCGGGAAATGCGCTGTCGCTGGCGGCCGCGCGGGCGACGCTGGGTGAGGTGCTGACCGAGCAGGCGTTCGCGCGGATGGTTCCGCTGGCGGAGCGGTTCACGGCGGGCGTGCAGGAGGTGCTCGACAGCCGGCGGATGCCATGGAACATCGTCCAGCTCGGCGCCCGGGCGGAGTACCGGTTCTGCCCGCAGCCGCCGCGCACGGGCGGCGAGTCGGCGGCTGCCCACGACGGCGACTTGGACGCCTACATGCACGTCTACCTGATGAACCGAGAGGTGCTGATCACGCCCTTCCACAACATGGCACTGATGTGCCCCGACACGGTCGAGGCAGACGTCGACCGCCACACGGAGGTGTTCGCGGACGCCGTGGACGACCTGATCGGGGCCACCGGTGGCTGAGGGGCCGCTGGCCGGGCGGACGGCGCTGGTGACGGGGGCGGGCTCGCGGAGCGGAATCGGGTTCGCGACGGCGCGGCTGCTGGGCGAGCGGGGGGCGGCGGTCGCGATCACCTCGACGACGGAGCGGATCCACGAGCGGCGGGCGGAGCTGGAGCGTGACGGCATCGAGGCGGCGTCGTTCATCGCCGATCTGACCGGGTTCGCCCCGGCCGCAGCGCTGGCGGCGGCGGTGGTGGAGCGGTTCGGCCGGGTGGATGTGCTGGTCAACAACGCCGGCATCGCACAGGTGGGCGAGGAGAGCGAGCTGTTGCAGTTCATCGAGATGACCGAGGCGCAGTGGGATCGTGACATCGCTGTCAACCTGAAGACGGCGGTTGCGACCACGCGCGCGGTGCTGCCGGGGATGGTCGAGCGCGGCTACGGCAGGGTGGTGAACGTCTCGTCGGTGACCGGCCCGATCGTCAGCTATCCGGGCAACTCCGGCTACAGCGCCGGCAAGGGTGCGATGGACGGTCTCACGCGTGCACTGGCGATCGAGACCGGGCGGCACGGGGTGACCGTCAACTCGGTGGCGCCGGGCTGGATCGAGACCGGGTCGTCGTCGCCCGAGGAGATCGAGGGCGGCCGAAACACGCCGGTGGGCAGGTCCGGAACGCCGGACGAGGTGGCCGAGCTGGTGGCATTCCTGGCGTCCGACGGCGCGCGGTACATCACCGGTCGGTCGATCGTGGTGGACGGCGGCAACACCATCCAGGAGTTCAAGGGCGCCTAGGCAGCACGGGACGGGGTTGGCGCCGGCGGGCCGGAAGTCGCCACCCGCTCAGGGCTCAGAGCCCGACACGGCCGTCGTGGGCCTTTGGCGCAGACTCGGCACAGGTCGTTACTCGTGACGTCTGATGCGAAGTGGATGGTTGAGCCGAAGCGTGCCCACCGTCCAATTATTGGAGTCAAACACCGACCCGGCCCGCGGCACAGCGTCGTTGCGCGCCGCGGACAGGTCGTGACACGGGCGTGACGGCGGCGTCAGCCGCCGCGGGCGGGCGTTGTCGGGATGGCGGCCCGCCATCTGCCTAGGTACAGGGAAACCAGACCGGCCGGGCGTGTGCCCGGCCGGCATGGTTGCGATCTATCGGATCCGGTACACGATGCGGCCGCGGTTCAGATCGTACGGTGAAAGCTCCACCTTGACACGATCACCTGGCAGGATGCGAATGCGGTAGCGCCGCATCTTGCCGGCCGTATACCCGATCGTGGAGTGGCCATTGTCGAGCGCGATGCGAAACATCCCGTTTCGCAACGACTCCGTGACCTCTCCTTCGAGTTCGATCTTTTCTTCTTTGGTGCTCATGAGCCTCCCCGCGTTAGACGGGGGTCACTCCCGTTGCCTCGGGGCCTTTCGCGCCCTGCCGGGCCTCGAAGGTCACCTTGGCGCCTTCCGCCAGGGACTTGAAGCCGTCACCCGTGATCGAGCTGTGATGCACGAACAGGTCCTTGCCACCGTCGTCAGGAGCAATGAAGCCATATCCCTTTGCATCGTTGAACCACTTTACGGTTCCGGTTGCCATATTGACACCTCCTTCCATTACCTCACGAACGGGTCAGGAAGGCGGACTGCGCAACCAAACGATCGTTCCAAGTTCGATACCACTGTAGCAGGATGACCCGCTTTTGGCACCGCGGGCTCAGGTCGCTCCCGGCGGCTCCGTTGCGTCGTCCAGCTCCATCGACTCGCGGAAGTCGCTGGCCGTGTTCACGTGCGGGAAAGGCTCGTCCGGCACCGGCGTCGCCAGCGCGCGGCACAGCGGCTCCCAGCCGTCGCCCGGCTGCCACTCAAACAGCCGTCCCGGCGCAATCACGCTGCGAACCGTCTCGTTGTGCCGCTCATACGCCGCTCGCACCGCGGCCGGCTCGGGCCAGTCGGGGCAGAACTGGCGCAGCATCGCCATCGTCAGCGCCCGGTGGCGGGCGTGATCCGCGTCCTTGGTCGGCTGGCTGACCGCCTGCATGATGGTGTGCTGCATGCTCCCGTACCAGGCCTCCGTGCTCGATCGCGTCGACAGCAGCACCGGCGCGTCCTGGTAGGCGTGGGCCAGCTCCCGCCAGACCGCGCAGGCCGGCCAGTCCACCGTCGCCTGGTAGCCGGACAGGAACTGCTCCCAGTCGGGCATCGTCCCGTCGATTGCGGCGTGCCACACCGGCACCGCCTCACGGTTCCCGATCAGCTCGCTCATGTGGTAGCAGGGCGCGCCGGTGAGCCGTTCGATCGCGAGCTTCAGCGAGTGGGTGCCCGTGCGCCCGACCCCGGCTCCCACCAGCCGCAGCGCCACGTCAGGCCTCCGCCCGGACGATCGCGGCGCCGGCCGCCAGCGACTCGAGCTTGCCGTAGGCCGAGTCGCGCGGCAGGTACTTCATGCCGCAATCCGGCGCGGCGACCAGCTCGTCCGGCCGTTTGTAGGGCAGCGCGCGACGGATCCGCGCCGCCACCGTCTCCGGCGATTCCACCGCGTGGTCGTCCAGGTCGATCACCCCTAAGATGATCTGCTTGCCCGGGAGCGTCTCCAGCACCGCCGTGTCGATGCCCGATTGGGCGGTCTCGATCGAGATCTGGTGGCACGAGCAGGCCGCCATCTCCGGCAGGAACGAGTAGGCGGACGGGCGGTCGTGGATGATCGCCGCGTATCCGAAGCAGATGTGCACGGCGGTCGTCCCGGTCACCCCGTCCAGCGCCCGCGCCAGCGCCGCCAGCCCGAATTTCCGTGCCTTCTCCGGCCGCGCCTGCATGTACGGCTCGTCGATCTGGACGATGTCGGCACCCGCTGCGAACAGGTCGACGATCTCGTCGTGCACGGCGGCGGCGTACGCCTCCGCCAGCTCCGCCTCGCTCGGGTAGGCGTCGTTCTGCGCCTGCTGCGACATCGTGAACGGACCGGGCACGGTGATCTTGACCGGCCGGCTCGTGTGCGACCGCAGGAACTCGACGTCCCGCACCTGCACCGCGTGCTTTCGCTCGATCGGCCCGACCACGCGCGGCACCGGGTTGGGATGGCCGCTTCGGTCGAGCGCCGTCCCGGGGTTGTCGATGTCGACGCCGGCCAGTGCGGTCGCAAACCGGTTCGAGTAGCTCTCGCGGCGCTGCTCGCCGTCGGTGATGATGTCCAGCCCGGCCCGCTCCTGGTCTCGGATCGCCACCAGCGTGGCGTCATCCTGGGCCTCCTCCAGGTACTGCGGGTCGACTCGCCATAGCTCGGTCGCGCGTACGCGCGGTGGGAAGCGGTCGCGCAGCCGCGCCCGGTCGATCAGCCAGTCGGGCTGGGCGTACGACCCGACCAGGCTGGTCGGGACGGTGGTGGGCAGTCGCTGCATGGCCACGCGACAACGCTACACCGCCGATAGCATGCTGGTCGATGGAGCACACCGACCTCGGCCCCCTGCGCGTCTCCCGAGTCGGGCTTGGCTGTAACAACTTCGGCGGCCGTCTCGACCTGGCCGCCACCCGCCGCGTCGTCGACGCCGCGCTCGATGCCGGCGTCAATCTGCTCGACACCGCCGACATCTACGGCAACCGCGGCGGCAGCGAGCGACTGCTGGGCGAGCTGCTGCAGGGCCGTCGCGACCGCGTGGTGCTGGCCACCAAGTTCGGCGGCGAGATGGGCGACGGCGCGGTGGGTGGCGCGCCTGCGTACGTCGTTCAGGCCGCCGAGGCGTCGCTGCGCCGGCTGCAGACCGACCACATCGACCTGCTCTACCACCACTTCCCCGACGACGCCACGCCCATCGCCGACACCGTGGGTGCCATGTCCGAGCTGGCGGAGTCCGGCAAGGTACGGGCGATCGGCGTGTCGAACGTGACCGCCGACGCGCTGGCGGAGGCGGCCGCCACCGCGGAGATCGCGGCGGTGCAGAATGAGTACTCCCTGCTCGCGCGGGAGGCGGAGCGCGATCTGCTGCCCGCCTGCCTCGAGATCGGGGTCGGGTTCGTGCCGTACTTCCCGCTCGCATCGGGCTTTCTCACCGGCAAGTACCGCCCCGGAGAGGCCGCCGAGGGCTCCCGGCTGGGGACGGTCGAGGAGGGCGCGTCGGTCACGCGCCGTGCTTCGGCGTCGTTCGCAACCATCGAGCGGCTGCAGCGCCTTGCCGAAGAGCAGGGCCATTCCCTGCTGGAGCTGGCGATCGCGGGCCTGGCCTCCCGGCCCGGCGTCGCATCCGTGATCGCTGGAGCCACGAAGCCGGAGCAGGTGCGCGCAAACGCCGCGGCCGGCGACTGGCAGCTGACCGCCGGCCAGCTGGCCGCGCTCGACGCGATCGCGTAGGTGGACTGACCCTGGTCAGGCGATCGACGAGAAGGTGATGGCGAGCAGCAGGATCGAGAGCGTCGACGTGGCGACCACCGTGAACCCGGCGATCACGTTGAACGC
>DATIOK010000026.1:0-1651 GCA_035473255.1 Gaiellales bacterium | reverse complement strand
GGGCACCGATGCGCCACGCCGAGCAGCCCGCGCGGCGCACGGCCGAGCTGAGCGGCGATGACCGCCGTGTCTTGCGCCGCGATCACTTCGCCGTGCTCTCCGGGTTCGCGTCCGCCTGCTGGACCGATCGCCACAGCTTGTCGTACCAGGACGCCGGGCCCGGCTTGGCCGCCTGGGCCGTGCTGGTCCGCGGCTGGCCCCCCTCGACGATGTAGCAGCGCGTGCCGGGGAAGCACATGTTGAGCTCCTGCCGGGCCAGCTGCTCGATGTAGGCCGGGCTGGAGAGCCTGGCCTGCTGGGCTTGCAGGTTCTTCACCTGGGCCAGCATGGACTGCTGCTGGGCGACCAGCGCGTCGATCTGCCGCCGCTGGTTCACGTATTCACGTACCGGGTACGCCAGGCTCAGCGCGATCGCGCAGATCACCACCGCGAGCACCGCGGCCCGGCCGGTGAGCCGGGTGGCGCGGGGAGCGGCGGGCGGCGACATCAGCCCGCTTGTGTCCGGGCCGCGAACCGGGGATAGGCGGCGGCGCCGGCGTAGGTCGCAGCGTCGCCGAGCAGTTCCTCGATCCTGAGCAGCTGGTTGTACTTCGCGACGCGCTCGCCGCGGGCCGGGGCGCCGGTCTTGATCTGCCCGCAGTTGGTGGCGACGGCCAGGTCGGAGATCGTGGTGTCGTCGGTCTCGCCGGAGCGGTGGCTGATCACGCAGCTGAACCCGGCCCGGTGCGCCAGGCTGACCGCGTCCAGGGTCTCGGTCACCGAGCCGATCTGGTTCAGCTTGACCAGCAGCGAGTTCGCCGAGCGCTCGGCGATGCCGCGGCGGAGCCGCTCCGAGTTGGTGACGAACAGATCGTCCCCCACCACCTGGACGCGATCGCCGACGGTCGCCGTGAGCTCCTGCCAGCCAGCCCAGTCCTCCTCGTCCAGCGGGTCCTCGATGGAGACGATCGGGTAGGCGTCGAGCCATTCGGCGTAGATGCCCGTCATCTCCGCGGACGTCCGCGGCTTGCCCTCGAAGTTGTACCCGCCGTCGGTGTAGAACTCCGAGGCGGCCGCGTCCACCGCCAGCGCCACGTCCTCGCCCGGGGTGAATCCCGCCTTGCCGATCGCCTCGACGATCAGGTCGAGCGCGGCCCGGTTGTGCTCCAGGTTGGGCGCGAATCCGCCCTCGTCGCCGACGCCGGTGGACAGGCCCCGCTGCTTGACCACCGACTTGAGCGCGTGGTACACCTCGGCCCCCCAGCGCAGCGCGTCGGAGAAGGTCGCGGCGCCGATCGGGGTGATCATGAACTCCTGGATGTCCACGTTGTTGTCGGCGTGCGCGCCGCCGTTCAGGATGTTCATCAGCGGGACGGGCAGCACGTGCGCGTTGGGGCCGCCGAGGTACCGGAACAGCGGCAGGCCGCTGGAGTCCGCGGCGGCCCGGGCGACGGCCATGCTGACGCCGACGATGGCGTTCGCGCCCAGCCTGGACTTGCCCGGCGTCCGGTCCAAGTCGATCAGCGCCTGGTCCACCAGTCGCTGGTCGTCGGCCTCGTGGCCGAGCAGTTCCGGCTGGATCTCGTCGATGATGCCCTGAACGGCCCGGGTCACTGCCTTCCCGCCGTATTCCGAGCCACTGTCCCTGAGCTCGACCGCCTCGAACGCTCCG
>DATIOK010000025.1:0-38682 GCA_035473255.1 Gaiellales bacterium | reverse complement strand
CACGCTGAGCACGCCGTCGTGGTAGTCGGCGCGAACGTCATCGCCGCGCACGCTGGGCTGAAGCGTGAAGCTGCGGACGAACCTGCCAGTCCACCGCTCCGAGCGGTAGCGGCGCGTGGCCTCGTCCTTGGGCTGGCGCTCGCCCGTGATCACCAACTGGCCGTCAACCGCCTCCACGGACAGGTTCTCTGAATGACATCCCGGAACGTCCAACTCGATCACCACGTCAGCCTCGGTCTCATAGATATCCGCCGGCGGCAGCCAGCCACGCGAGCTCTGGCCTTGATTGGCCAGCAACCGGCCAAACGCGCGATCCATGTCCTCACCCATCGCCTGCAACTCTGCCAGCAACGGGTCGCCTCGAAATACGCTCATGTTGGTACCTCCTGTCCGGGGGTGTACTGTCCCTACCGAGAGGGGTAAGCACCACGCGCCAGGTGTCAACCCTAGTGGGCTGCGGCGCTGCGGAGTTTGGCCAGGGCGCGCTTCTCGATCTGGCGGACACGCTCTGCCGACATCCCCAAGCGCCGGCCGACCTGGCGCAACGACAACGCCTCTTCATCCACCCCGAGCCGCCACTGCAGCACCTGGCGCTCCCGCTCGGTTAGCGTCGAAAGCAGCGTCCGCACGCTGTCGCCCGCGGCCTGGGTGAGCACGTCGTCGTAGGCCTGCTCAGACAACGGGTCGCCGATCAGATCACCCAACCGGTCAACAGTGTCCTCGTCCCCTTGGTACGGCGCGTCAAGCGACACGGCTGGCCGCTCCGCGCGCAACACGTCATCGAGCCGGCCTGGCGTCCATCCCAGCTCTCGCTCCAGCTCAAGCGGCGAGGCCTCATGCCCCTGGCTGGCGAGGATCTCGCCGCGCGCCTCTCGGAGCTGGTGGATATCCCACAAGACGTGGGTTGGCAGCCGTACCGACCGCGACTGCTCAGCGATCGCCTGCTGCATCGCCTGGCGCAACCACCATCCCGCATAGGCCGCGAACGGGACACCCCGAGTCGGATCAAACCGCTCCAACGCCCGCAGCAGCCCAAGCACCCCCTCCTGCACCAGATCCGCCAACTCAACGTCTCGCCCCGCATACCCCCGAGCAACCCGCATCACCATCGGCAAGCACCGCGCCACCAACCGATCCCGCGCCCCACCATCACCAGCCACCGCGCGCTGCACCAGGTCGGACAGCTCGTCGGTCGACAACTCGACCGACTCCAACCGCCGAATCCGCCGCTCAACCTCGACACCACTCGCGGCGGCCACCGCCAGACGATCCCCACCCAGCGCACGACCCTGCTCAACAGCATCATCAAACGACTGCGCAAACCCCATCTCAGGCGTCAAGTCCGGCGCACTGTCCACAACCGCAATCTATCTGCTGGCGCATCACGCGACCGCTGTGCGAGCCGGCGCACCCGTGGTGTGCCCGTGCCTGGGCTGTGCGAACTCGGGCAGAACCCAGGAGAGACTCGAACCCCCACACGCGGATTAGCGGATCGCAGCTCCCAGTTCGGCGTGTCGACTTGGTGTTAAGTTGCTCAGGGTCTATCTGGCCGCCGTTTGGACGGCGGATTGGACGCGGCCCGAGGCACTACGCCCGACACCGGCGGCCGCCACTATCAGGATACCTCGCGAGGGGTCGACGGGGAGCTCGGCGGTGGGCCGAGTCGACCGGCGATACTGCCGCCGAGCTCGCCCTCGAAGCTCTGCTGGCGACGCGCTCCTGGGTTCCCGGGAGACCGAGTAGCTCGTAGAACTTGCCTCGGTGGAAGCGTGCGCTTCGGGCGCGGTGTGTCCGTTAGGCGGTCGGTTCTATGCTGGCACGTCGGCGATCGGGAGCTGTGGCGTGGGCTTTAGTGGCGGTGTGATCGTGCTCGTGGAGCCGTTTGGGACAGGCGGCGGTGTCGATGTGATCGCGCGACCCTTGGCCGCGGCGCTCGCGGTCGTTCTAGACGCGCAGGTGGTCGTCGACAATCGCCCGGGCATGGGTGCGGCTGCAGGACCGGCCTTGGTTGCCGGCGCCCTCGCGGACGGCCGAACGCTGCTTATGAACACAAGCGCCCACGCATATGGCGCTGCCCTGGCCGAGCATCTCCCGTATGACCCGATCGCTGATTTCGTGCCGGTCGCCGCGGTGACCAGCCAGGCGTACGTGCTGGTGGCGAGCCCCAATACCGGTCTGCGCAGCTTGGCCGATCTGGCGCGCGCTGGGCGGTCGCGTCCTGGCGGCCTGTCGTTTGTTTCGATGGGCGTGGGTACCGGCTCGCACGTCTGTGCCGCCCAGATCAACCGTGATCTGGGCATCGACGCGCGCCACTTCCCGGCTCGCGCGGAGGACGGGATCAGCGAGACGATCGCGCGTGTCGCAGCCGGCGAAGCTGACTACATGGTCTCGCCGATCTCGATCGCCGCCCAACTTTTGACGGGCGGAGCGCTCGTCGCGATCGGTGTGACCGCGGCCCGCCGATCACCGCTGCTGCCAGAGGTGCCGACGCTGGCCGAGGCCGGAGCGGAAGATTTCGACTTTCCCATCTGGTACGGACTGTGGGCGCCGGCCGCGACTCCCGGGCCGGTGGTCGCCGAGCTTGCGGCAGCAGTCTCAGAAGCGCTGCGATCACCGGAGCTGGCGTCACGCTTCGAGGAGCACGGTGCAGAGATCTTGCGACTGACCGAGACCGCGTTCGCCGACTTCGTGACAAGCGAGGTCGCATGTACGCGTCGCTTCGCCTAAGCCTCAGCAGCGACGTTCAAGGCGATGTTCCCATGCCGTCACACCAACCGCGCGCGCTGCAGACCTTGGGCCGGCCGTTCATGATCCTGTCGCGGCTCGCCTCCGGTCACGAGGGAACCGGTGCGGGTGTCGGTGCGACGGTGTTGGTGGGTGCCTCGTTGTCGCCCATGTCAAGGCGGAACGGGGGATACGTGTCGGTCATCAGCGACGAGTAGGCGGCGACGCGGAAGACCCATCGGTTCATGCCCAGCACGAAGTCGTAGAGCGACTTCGGGTAGCGGCCTGTGAAGAGCAGCGCGACCCCGGCGAAGAGGACGAGCAGCCCGATCAGGCCGCCGGAGCTCCACAACCAGCCGCTGCCAATGCCAGACCACACAGACCAGCCGCCGCCGGCGAAGACCGCGACGACGAGATACTGCGGCACAGCCAGCAGCCACCACTTGACGAGCACGAGGCCGCGTGAAAGCGACTCGGGGTAGTCGACCTGGAGGCGGGCCGGGTAGTCAGGGACGTCGTTGAGCGTGAAGGGCGGGTACCGGTCGGTGCCCAGCGCGCTGTAGCTGTAGAAACCGACGCGCCATGACCAGCGCATTACGCCGACGTTGAAGTCGAATAGCGCTCGCGGATATTGGCCGGTAAAGAGGATCGCAAAGAAGGCGATCACGCTCACACCAATGAAGGCGATCCCCAGGAAGAAGAGCACGACGTAGTGCGGAATCGCGAGCAGCCACTTAACCAGCCAAAGCCCACGGTTGAGTTGCGGCTCGAGGTCCCCGGTGAGTCGGAGTGGATAGTGGGATGCGTTGGGTTCCATTGCGGACCTCTCGTTGGACGGCTTCCTGGGCACCGGACGGTGTCGCAGTGCGCGTGTTCTCGAGGTCGCTCGCGCCGAGGCGGCAAGAGCAGCTGTCGAGCCGGCGCGGCAGTGGTGGATCAGCGCTCCCCACTCGTCGAGGAGCGCCGCGCGCGGGTCAGCGGATAGGACCATGGTACTCCAAGTGGTCGGAACGACCTTTCTAACTGGCGTTGCGGCTTGATCGACGTCGACTCGTAGCGCGGTCGTTTGTCGGAGGCGTCCACCCAGCAACGCGAAAGCTGCCCGCCGCTGCGAAGCGCCCATCACGGCTGCCATCTGGGCGGGACCCGCCGCGAGAGGTGACGGAAATCGAACCGGCGCCGAGGGAGCTCGATGGCGAGGTGATAAACTGGTTCCACGCTGACCCGCAGCGGCAGTCGTCGATTAGACACTGCAGATCGAGTTCTGTCGCGCGGCTCGATGGCTGCTGACGCCCGTTCGGACGGCGCGAGTGAGCTTCGGGAAGACGCGGGCTGAGTGCCGACCCGGCGCCGGCCAGTCTTCTAAGGAAGTGCTCCTGTGAACGAGCTAGCTGCGAAGACCGTGAGTGCGATCATGTGCACGCACACGCCTGCGCCGAAGCCCTCGACGGTCACGATGAGTCTCCTCGACCGCCTCTTGGTGGTGGTCGTGGTCGCGGCCGCGGCATGGTGGGAGCTGTCGAGAAGCCGTCGACCGGCTGCTCTCGAAGCAGTTTCAGTCGTCTCCTTTGGGTTAGCGGTCGCTTTGGTCGTTGTCGAGGGACTGCGCTGGCAGCTCGTCCCGTGGCAGCTCGTCCCGTGGCAGCTCGTCGCTGTGGCGGTCGCGGCGGCGGCAACGCTTTCATCGTCGCCGGCGAAATCATCGCCGGCGCCCAACTCCATCACCAACCCGTGAACGACTGACAGTTGACCAACCCCACGCACACTTTGAAACCCGCAGCTGCCGCTGCACCAGCGACAACGGACGCGGCCGTGCCTTCGGAGCGCTTCGACGTCGTGGTGATCGGCGCCGGGCAGGCCGGGATGGCGATCGGCTATTTCCTCGCCCGGCAGGGGCGACGGTTTGTGATCCTCGAATCCGCCGCCGCTGTAGGCGCGGCGTGGCGCGGCCGTTGGGACTCACTCGTCCTGTTTACCCCTCGGCGCCACGACACACTTCCCGGACTCGCCTTCCCCGGCGACCCCGACGGCTATCCGACACGCGATGACGTGATCGCCTATCTCGACCAGTACGGGGCGACCATCGATCTCCCGATCGACTTCAACAGCCCCGTCCGGTCGCTGAACCAGGAGAACGGCGCGTTCCGACTCGAAGTCGGCGGGCGGCAGATCACGGCGGATCAGGTCGTCGTCGCCACCGGCCCGTTCCAGCAGCCCCGCGTACCACCAGCCGCCGACCAGCTCGCAGCCGAGGTCTTCCAGACGCACAGCGCCGACTACCGCCAGCCGAGCGACGTCCCCGACGGCCGCGTCCTGGTCGTCGGCGGTGGCAACACCGGCTTCCAGATCGCCAAGGAACTGTCAGCAACTCACACCGTGGAGCTCGCGATCGGCTCTCGGCAGACACCCCTCCCGCAAAGGTTCCTCGGCCGCGACATCTTCTGGTGGCTGACCAAGCTGAGACTGCTAGACAAGACGGTCGACTCGCGATTCGGCCGACGGCTCCGCGACCGCGACACGCTGATCGGGTCAAGCCCGCGCGAGCTCAAGCGGCGGTACGGCGTCACGCTCAGGCCGCGCGTCGTTGCGGCCTCGGGCCGGACCGTCACATTTGCCGACGGCAGCGAGCAGGACGTCGACGCCGTGATCTGGGCCACGGGGTATCGGCCGGACCTCGCCTGGATCAATATTCCGGTGCTTGATCGCGATGGCCGCCCCCGCCACCGCCGCGGCATTACCGACATCCCCGGCCTGTTCTTCCTCGGCCTTTCGTGGCAGCACACGCGAGGCTCAGCCCTCTTGGGTTGGGTCAAGGACGACGCCGAGTTCATCGCCACCAAGATCGATACCGCCGTGCCGGCGCAAGCCGCCGCCACCAACCGCCCCCAGCCCGGCGCCGCCCAAGCTCCGCAGGCAGCAGAGACGAAAGAAGAGGCCTAACTCATGAGCAAGCACGACACCGAACACCAAGCCCACGTCGACACGCATTTCTCAACAGCAGTCGCGGGGCCGCCTACCGCCGTCGAGACCGATGTAGTCGAGCTCGCCGGCGGCGACACCATCAAGCTGAGGATCGCGCCCGTCGTCAAGCAGCTCGGAGATGACACGGTGCGCATGCTCGCCTACAACGGCTCCATCCCGGGCCCGACCCTGCGCGTCCGCGAAGGCTCCGAAGTCACCGTCGACGTCACCAACGACACGGAGATGGAAGCGACCGTGCACTGGCACGGCCTCCGACTCGAGAACCGCTATGACGGCACTCACGAAACTCAGGCGCCGATTCCCGTTGGGGGATCTTTCGCCTATCGGATCTCGTTCCCGGATCCTGGCGTGTACTGGTACCACCCGCATATCCGTGAGGACTACGGCCAGGAGATGGGCCTCTATGGGAACATCCTCGTCGACCCAGCCGATCCCGACTATTGGCCGCCGGTGCACCGCGAGATCGCCTTGACGTTGGACGACGTGCTGCTCGAAGACGGGAAGGTCGCGCCGTTCAGCCGCACCGAGACCAACTACGTGGCGATGGGGCGGTTCGGCACCCTGCTCCTCGTCGGCGGCCAGCCCGACCTCGCCATACCGGCGCAGCGTGGCGAGGTCGTCCGCTTCTACCTCACCAACACGGCCAACACGCGCGTCTTCAATGTCGCGCTGCCCGGCGCCCAGGTGAAGCTCGTCGGCGGCGACAGCGGCCGCTTCGAGCGCGAGGTGTTCGTCGACTCGGTGGTCCTGGCGCCCTCTGAGCGGGTCGTGATCGACGCGCTTTTCGAGAAGCCGGGAACGCTGACGCTCGAGCACCAAACGCCGGGCCGGACATACACGCTCGCCACGATCGACGTGGCACCCCAGTCGGCCGAGCCCCCGCTAGGCGAGCGGTTCGCCCTGCTCCGTCACAACCCGGAATGGGTGGCAGAGCGGGAGCGGCTGGCGTCCTACTTCGACGCGCCCCCGGACAAGACGCTCGGGTTGGTCGCAGAGATGGACATGGGCGTCCCCGACGGCCCCGTCGTCTACACGTGCCCGATGCACGCAGAGGTCGTTAGCGAGCAGCCCGATCGCTGCCCGAAGTGCGGGATGAAGTTGCTCGCGACTGCGGCACCGGAGAGCTACGCCTGCCCGATGCATCCTGAGGTCGTCAGCGACACGGCCGACAAGTGCCCTAAATGCGGGATGAAGCTCCTGCCTGCGGCGCTCATCGGCCAAACGACTGAACAGACCGAGCATGGGCATGGCGGTCACGGCCACGAGCACCAGCATGAGACGGCCGACGGGATCGAGTGGGAAGACGACATGGTCGAGATCAATCGAATCACCACCCCGGCGAATATGCGTTGGAGTTTCGTCGATCGACAGACCGGAGCCGCAAACCACGCGATCGACTGGCAGTTCCGCGTCGGCGATCAGGTCAAGGTGCGCCTGGTCAACGAGATGGATTCGGATCACCCGATGCACCACCCGTTCCACATCCACGGCGCCGGCCGGTTCATCGTGCTCTCACGTGACGGCGCGACGGAACAGAACCTCGTTTGGAAGGACACCGTCCTAGTACGAACCGGGGAGACGGTGGATATCTTGCTCGACGTCACGAACCCGGGCATCTGGATGGCGCACTGCCATATCGCCGAACACCATGAGAGCGGAATGATGTTTAGCTTCAACGTGGCGCCGTGACCTCGATGCGACCGCTCTGCATTCCCTCACGGGTGCGTGTCGCCCACCCGGTTCTCACACGCCCGCCATTGGCCGTTTGTGAACACCCCGGAGACTCGACCCAGCGAGGAGATGCGCCGTGAAGGCAATCGTTCAAGACACGTACGGCTCGACCGAGGTTCTCGAGTATCGAGACGTCGACATGCCCGAGATTGCTGACGATGAGGTGCTCATCCGCGTGCATGCGGCCGGTGTGGACCGAGGTGTATGGCACATCATGACGGGCCTGCCCTACCCAATCCGCCTTGCTGGCTACGGGTTCCGCAGGCCCAAGACCCCGGTTCTCGGCATGGACGTGGCCGGGGTCGTGGAGGTCGTCGGCAAGGACGTGGCCCGATTTCGGCCAGGCGACGAGGTGTTCGGCATCGGCAAGGGCGCGTTCGCAGAGTACGCGCGCGCTCCCGAGAACAAGCTCGCGGCCAAGCCCGCGAACCTCACCTTCGAGCAGGCCGCGGCAGTCGCCGTCTCAGGCTCGCCGGCCCTACAAGCCGTGCGCGACTACGGACGGGTTGAGCCGGGTCAGAAGGTGTTGATCATCGGTGCGTCGGGAGGGGTTGGGACATTCGCAGTACAGATCGCCAAGGCGTTCAAGGCAGAGGTGACAGCCGTGTGCAGCGCCACCAAGGCGGACATGGTCCGTTCCTTGGGCGCCGATCACATCATCGACTACCGGCGCGACGACTTCGCGGAAGTTAGGCGACAGTACGACGTGATACTCGATATCGGCGGGAACTCGTCGTTGTCGCGACTCCGGCACGCCCTCACCGCGAAGGGGACGCTCGTCATCATCGGAGGTGAGACCGGCGGCCGTTGGCTTGGCGGCAACGATCGCCAGATCCGGGCGCTCCTGCTCTCCCCGTTCGTGGGCCAGAAGCTGAGAACGCTGATGCCCAAGGAGAACCACCGGGACATGACCGCCCTCAAGGAGCTGGTCGAGGCCGGGAAGATCACCCCGGTGATCGACCGGACGTACCCGCTAAGAGAGGCGCCAACCGCCATCCGCTACCTGCAGGACGGCAACGCCCGGGGTAAGGTCGTCCTAGTCGTACTCGGCGATGTGGCAGTCCTCCAACCGACGACCTCGGCTGGCGCCGTTGAGGATGCGGGATGCGCTGCTCATGGGATCGAGCAAGTTACTCCCGCTACCCCGATGCCGGCGCCGCCCGGCACAAAGCGATCTGCACAAGTTCCAAGCCGACCGTAAGGTTCGGCGATGCTCGTTGCGGTTCTGACCAATCTGGGCGACGCGCTCTCCTTCGCCTTCGGGATGTTCTGGGAGATCCTGTGGGCACTGATCCTGGGCTTCGCGCTTTCCGCCGCCGTGCAGGCCGTCGTGGCCAAGGGAGAGATGCGCCGACTGCTACCCGACGACTCGGCGCACTCACTGGTGATCGCAACCGGGTTGGGCGCCGCCTCATCAAGCTGCTCCTACGCGTCCGTGGCCTTGGCTCGCTCGATCTTTCGCAAGGGCGCCGACTTCACGGCCGCGATGGCGTTCCAGTTCGCCTCGACGAACCTCGTTGTGGAGCTCGGCATCATCATGGCGCTGCTACTCGGCTGGCGGTTCACCCTCGCCGAGTTCATCGGGGGTCCGCTGATGATCGGGTTGCTAGCCCTACTGTTTCGCAGGTTTCTGACCCAGCGCCTGGTCGATGAGGCGCGGGAGCAGGCCGACAAAGGCCTGGTGGGCTCGATGGAGGGCCACGCCGAAATGGACATGAGCGTCCACCAGAGCGGCTCTGTCTGGCAGCGACTGCGATCCCCCGAGGGGTTCACCGCGACCGCGAACTACTTCGTGATGGACTGGGCTGCGATCTGGCGCGACATCGTCGGTGGCCTGCTGATCGCGGGTGCGCTCGCGGCGTGGGTGCCCGAATCGTTCTGGCAGCGGCTGTTCTTCGAACACCACCCCACGCTGGCGAAGTTCTGGGGGCCGATCATCGGACCGCTGGTTGCCATGTTGAGCTTCGTCTGCTCGATCGGAAACGTCCCGCTGGCGGCCGTGCTGTGGAACGGCGGCATCAGCTTCGGCGGCGTGCTCGCATTCATCTTCGCCGACCTGATCATCCTGCCCATCCTCGACATCTACCGCCGCTACTACGGCCTCAGGGTGGCCGCATTCCTGCTCGTCACCTTCTACACCGCGATGGCGCTCTCGGGACTCGCAGTCGAACTCCTCTTCCAGGCGATCGGCCTCACACCGACCGAACGACACGCCAAGATCGTCGAGGCATCCATCACCTGGAACTACACCACCATCCTCAACATCGCCTTCCTGGCCCTCGCCGCAATACTGATCTGGCGCTTCGTAGCCACCGGCGGCTTGCCCATGCTCAAGATGATGAACGCCCCACCCAGCCGATCAGAGCACGTTCATGCTGATGGTCACGGCTAACGCTGAAAGACTCTGTATGCCCGAGGAGGGCACGATGAACCAAGTCGCAGAATCCAACGAGTACGACGTCCTGATTGTCGGCGCGGGCCCCGCCGGCCTAAACGCTGCCCTCGTGCTTGGGCGGATGCGTCGCCGAGTGCTCGTCGTCGACACCGACGCTCCAGCACACGCCGTCTCGCGGGCGGTGCACGGCTTCCTGGCGCAGGACGGCACCCCGCCGAGCGATTTGCGGCGCGTCGGCCGCCAGCAGCTCGGCCCGTACACAACCGTCGAGCTTCGCCATGTTTCGGCCTGTGCCGCCCGCAAGCTCGACGACGACGCCTTCGCCCTGCAGCTCGCGGATGACGGCTGGGTCACAGGCCGCCGCCTGCTGCTCGCACACGGCATGCACTACGGCCTCCCTGCCGTGACCGGCCTCGCCGAGCTGTGGGGCACCAATGTCTTCCACTGCCCTTACTGCCACGGCTGGGAGGTGCAAGATCAGCGGCTCGCTGTCTACGGATCCGGCGAGCGGGCGGTACACCAGGCGCTGCTCCTGACCTCGCTCAGCAATGACGTGGCCGTCTTTTGCGACTCACCGACGGCCTTCAGCATCGAGCAAGAGCGACAACTCGCCGCCGCCGGCATCGACGTGCGCACCGAACACGTCGAACGGATCGACGAACGAGACGGCGGCATGCACATCGTGCTGCACGAGCATTCTCCGGTAGCCCGAGACGCGCTGTTCATCCAGCCGCAGCTCGCGCTAGCGAGCGACCTTGCGGTCACCCTGGGGGCCGAGCTCACCGACACCGGAACCGTCGCCATCGATCCAACCGGTCAAAGCAGCGTCCCCGGCCTCTACATCGGAGGCGACGCCGCCACCCCGGTGCAGTCAGTCGCGGTAGCCACCGGCAGCGGAGCACGAGCAGCCTACGCCATCAACGCCTCACTGCTCAACCAACTCCCCGAGTCTCGCCACGACGCTCAACCACCCCAAACCCGCACGTCGGCGGTCTGACATGACACGGAACGCCACGCCTGGCCCTCCTGCTTTGGGCGGCGACCCAGATCTACCCCTCACTGCCGCCGTCGGTGAACGATCTTGCCATCACGCTGTTCGTGCTCGACCTCACGCTGATCATCCACGACGACCGGCACAATCACAGGCCGGGCTGAATCGAACGAGCTCGGCGGGCTACCCGACGTCCGGGAACAGGCCGGAGCTCACGCCGTCAGGGAACATCGTTTCGAGCTCGATCCACTCCTCACCGAGGGTCAGCGTGAACGCGAGAAATGGGCAGCAGTCCCGCTCCGCCTCAACGAGCGCCTGCACCTCAACGAGCCCTTCTGCCTGCCACCGCGACATCGCCCGGTTCTCAGAACGAGTCCGCTCGATCAAGTAGCGATCGCGAAGCGAAGCCCAGGCGCCAGCGCGCTCACGCATGGAATCGGGCGAGAGGCTACAAGCGGGCGCTGCGAGAGCGCTCGGGTCAGCCGGGAAGGTGAGGATCACCGAGTCCATTTACACCCCCTTCGGATCCCGACGCCGGGCATCGACTCAGCAGCATCCGCCAGTGCAGGCCTCGCCGCGCCAGCTCTGCACGCCCTCGCGCGCGGCGATGCTGGCGATCACGAGGGCCGCCGTTGGATCGGCCCACCAAAGCCCGAACACCGCGTTGGCGCCGAGCCCAACCAGAAGCGCGACTGAGAGGTAGGCACAGAGCGAGGTCTGCCTGGCCTCCGAGACGGTGGCGCTCGAGCCGAGTGCATGACCGACGCGCCGCTTCGCCCGTGCGAGCAGCGGCATCGTCACGGCGGTGAAGGCGGCCAGGCCGATCCCGACCCAGCTCGCGTCGGGGTGGTGGCCAGCGGCGAGCGTGCGCAACGCCTCGACCGTGACGTAGACGGCGAGCAAGCCGAAGGAGATGCTGATCGCCTGCTGGGCCCGCCGCTCGGCGGTGGGGGAGCCGATGCGGTCACCGCTGAACAGCCACACCACGACGGCGCCGGCGAGAACTTCGATCAAGCTGTCGACGCCAAAGCCGATCAATGCGATCGAACTGGCGGCGATGCCGGCGGCGAGGGCGATCGCGAACTCGGCGACATGCCAGGCATTACCGCCCCAGGCCAGCAGCCGCGCCCGCCGCTGCAGCCGCGCCCGCTCGGCCTGGCCGAGCCGAAGCCGCGACGTGGTGATCGCGACAGCCGCGACCGCGCTGCCGGATGCCTCGGTAAGGGGCTCAGCCACGCTCGCCGTCCTCGTGGGCGAGATGCTGGAGACCGACGTCGAGCAACAGCCGGATGTGGGCGTCGTCGAGTGCGTAGTAGACGTTTCGGCCCTGCTTTCGATAGCGCACCAGGCGAGCTGAGCGCAGCAGCCGCAGGTTGTGTGAGCAGGCCGTCTCAGACAGGCCGGTGACGGCGGCCAGGTCACAGACACACAGCTCGCCTTCCAAGAGCGCGACGATCAGGCGCACGCGGCCCGGATCGGACAGCACCCGGAACGTCTCGGCCAGACGCTGGCTCTCCCGCTCATCCGGCAGCCGCTCAGCGACCGCCGCGACCCGCTCGGGATCGACGCACGCCACCGCGCACCTATCGAGCGGCACCACGACCGACTGATCAGATGTCTTCACAATCATGAAGGTATCCGACTCGGCACGCGCACGCCACCCCGGCCGTCGTCAACGCGGGGCGGACTCCGACCAAATGGGCGGTACTCTGGCTTCATGACGACCGTGCACACCCATACCCACCGCCACGGCGAGCTCGAGCACACCCACGAGCACGAACACCCGCCTGGACAGTCACACGACGGTCCGAGCGCCCACAACCACCCACATGAGCAGCACCAAACGCACGACCACCGTGACGAACACGGACGCAGCCACGAGCACGCGCATGGTCACGATCATTCGCACGGCCTGATCGACCGTTCGATCGTGCGCTCACATGAGGGCGTGAAGGCTGTTGCGATCAGCCTCGGTGTGCTGGGCGTGGTCGCAGCCGCCCAGCTGGTGATCCTCGTCGCATCCGGCTCAGTCGCGCTCCTCGCTGACCTGATCCACAACGCCGGTGACGCGCTCACCGCGATCCCGCTAGGGATCGCATTTCTGCTTCGCAGCTTCCGCGGCGAGAAGCTCGCCGGCCTAGCCGTCGTCGCGGTGATTTTCTTCTCCGCCTGCGTCGCGTTCTACGAGTCGATCCAGCGACTGCTCCATCCTCAGACGCTGACGCACCTGTGGGTGCTGGCCGGAGCTGGCGTGATCGGCTTCATTGGAAACGAGATCGCCGGACAGGTCAGACTCCGTGCCGGCCGCCGCCTGCACAGCCCGGCGCTGATCGCCGACGGAAACCACGCCCGCGTCGACGGCTTCGTCTCACTCTCCGTGATCGCAAGCGCCGCCCTGGTCGCAATCGGCCTGCCCAGGGCAGACCCGCTGATCGGCCTCGCCATCACCCTGGTCATCCTCAAAATCACCTGGGACTCCTGGCGCGTCGTCTCTACGACAGAGCCCGGCGAGATCGACTAAGCGCACTAGCTCACTGTCCCCGGGTTCATGCTCTGAAGCGGACAATTTCGCGGCGTGGTCTCGGCGACTATCGGCGACCCGCTCGCTGTGTGTCGAGGACTCTTGGGAGGCTCCCAAGAGATCAACCGACGAGCGCTGAAACCAAGCCACTCCCGCGACGTGTCGCGTCCAATCGGTTGGACGCGGCCGTCCCGAGTAAGGCACCGAACCTCCCGGTGCGGTGTCCCGTTTCTCGCTTAACGAAGCGGATTTTAGAGGCATGGAGCTAAGCGGATTCGAACCGCTGCTGTATTTTGTGGTTCCCGCAGGGCCTCCAAGCTCCTCGCCACCTTGCGTGGTGACGGCGGCCGCGAACCTCAGGTGACCGGCGACGCGGTAGTGACCGCGGTATCGCGCCGCGGGAGCCGGACGCTGACGTCCAGCCCACCGGTCGGCGTTGCGTTTGCTTCCACGGTGCCTCCGTGCACCGCGGCGATCGATGCGACGAGGGTGAGACCGAGCCCGAAGCCGTCGTGGCGCGTGCGGTTGTCGAGGCGCGCGAACGGCGTGAATAGGCGGTCGACCTGCTCAGGTGGGACAACCGGCCCGGTGTTGGCGACTCGCACCACAGACGCGCCGTCGTCGGTCGTGGTCGAGATGGTGACTGTGCCGCCCACGACGTTGTAGAGCTCGGCGTTGTCGAGCAGGTTTGCCACGAGCCGCTCGAGCAGCACTCCGTCTCCGATCACCGGAGCCTCTTCGAGCGTGGTCGTCGTGGTGACCCCCTTGGCCGTGCGTCCCTCGAGCGCGTCTTCGGCGACGGCAGCCAGATCCAACGGTTCGGTGAGCACGCGCGCCTGCTCGTTCCGAGCCAGGATCAGCAGGACCTCGATCAGCCGCTCGGAGTGATCGACGGCCTGGCGGACGTCGGCGGCCATCGACACCAGCTCGTCACGCGTAGGCTCTGCCTTGGCGAGAACGACGTCGATCGCGGTGCGCATGAGGGTCAGTGGCGTGCGTAGCTCATGGCTTGCGTTCGCGATGAACTGCCGCTGGCTGGTGAACGCACGGTCGAGCCGTTCGAGCATCGTGTCGAACGTGTCGGCGAGCTCACGCAGCTCGTCGCGTGGGCCCTGCAGGGCGATGCGCTGGGACAGGTTCTGCTCGCTAGCCGCGCGGGCGGCTGCGGTGATCCGGCGCACCGGCCGCAGTATGCGGCCGGCGACGATCCAGCCCGCGACCGCCGCGAGCAGGATGACGCAGGCCAGAGTGAACAGCGAGTAGATCAGCAGGTGGGTGAGCGTTGTGCTGCGCTGAGCGGCGGCGCCCGCATGGACACCGCTTGCATACACGTCGGCGCACTTCCGCATGACGTCGGCACTGATGCCGCCATGCCGCGACGCCGCGCGGAGGCAGCGCTCGAGAGCCGGCTGGATCGACGGCGGGGTCGCCCTGGGCGTCGTGCTGTCCAGGGTGTGCGCGACCAGCAGGTACGTGATCGACACAAGCGCGGCCCCTCCCACCGCGAACAGCGACGTGTACAGCAACGTCAGCCGCGACCGGGCGCTGACGTGTTGTCTCACAGCCGATAGCCGACGCCGACGACGGTCTCGATCAGCGGCGGATCTCCGAGCTTGCGCCGCAACCGGGCGATCGTGACTGCGACCGTGTTGCTGAACGGGTCGGCGTTGGCGTCCCACACGTGCTCGAGCAGGTGCTCCGCGCTGACAGGGGCGCCGTCCGCGCCGGCCAGACACTCCAGCACGCCGAACTCCTTGCGGGTCAGGGCCAGAGGGATGCCGGCGCGGCTCACCCGGTGCCGCGCGCGATCGACCACCAGGTCGCCCCTCTGCACGACTGCGGGCGAGCCGGGCCCGCGGCGGCCCAGGGCGCGGATGCGGGCGATCAGCTCGTGGAAAGCGAACGGCTTGCCGAGATAGTCATCAGCGCCCAGCTCTAATCCGTCCACCCGATCCTCCACGTCCGCGGCCGCGGTCAGCATGAGAATGCGGCTGGACGAGCCTTCGCGTGACATCCGGCGGCAGACCTGGTCGCCGTGTACGGACGGCAGGTCGCGGTCGAGCACGACCACGTCGTACTCCGTGGCCGCAGTGCGCTGCAGCGCTGCCGAGCCGTCGTAGACCACGTCGACGGCGAATCCGGCGTCGCGCAGACCTTCGCCGATCCGGTCGGCCAGCGCAACGTGATCCTCCACAACGAGCACTCGCACGTCCACATTCTGCACCGATCCAGGTGACAGCCGTCTAACACCGGCTGTTCGGCTCCCGTCATCAGCAGGCTGCTAGACCGGACACGCAACGATGCGCAAGCACCTTGAACGGAGCAGCCGATGAACGTCAGAGCAGCCAGACCCGACGCAGGTCGACCATCGGACGCGGCGCGGGGACCAGACCGCATCATACGCCTGGCATGGGTAGAGGCGGCGATCGCCTCTGCCGCGTTGGCCGCGCTGTCCGTCGCGGTCTTATCCGTGGCGCCCCAGGCCGCAGAGCCCGATGACGGCGCGTATCACGCGTCGATTGTGGCGATCACCGAAGGGCATTTCCTGACCTTGTCCACCGCACAGGCCGAAGCCCTGGCAGGGAAGCTGCGAGACAACCCGGCCGCGCCCCCGAACCAGTGGGTTGAGGTTACCGACGGGCGGTGGATCAGCGAGAAAAACCCCGGCTATCCGTTTCTGGCGGCGCCGTTCGAGAAGCTGGGCATCATCCGGCTGGCGCCGCTGTTCTACGGGGCGCTGGCGTGTCTCGGTTTGTTCTTCGGCGCCCGGCGCTGGCTGGGGCGCTTCGGCGGGCCGGCAGCCGTGGGCCTGTATTGCTCCTCCGGAGCGGCGCTCGCGTTCGCCTGGCGCGATCACATGCCGACGTTCACCGACGCCTCGCTGATCGCAGCGGGGTCTGGAGCACTGCTGTGGTCGGTGCTGGCGACCGAGGCGAGCCCCCGGCGGCGCACCTGGGTCGGCCTCGCCGGGTTCCTGGCGATCGAGGCAGCGACGTTCGTCCGCTACACCAATATCGTGATCCTCGGCTGCGCCGTCGTGGCCGTCATCGTCGCGTGGCGGCTGCAGTCCGCGAGGCTGCCTCTCCGCACCCTGTGCTGGTGGCTTGCCTCGGTGGGCGCATTCGGCGCCGGCGTGGCCATCTTCGACGATCGAGTCTACGGCGGCCCGCTGAAAACCGGGTACCAGCCCGGTGAGGTCACGTTTGCCGCCGGGGCGATCGGAGCGAATCTGCGGATCATCCCCGCGCACCTTATGCAGGCCATGCCGATGCTGGTGTTAGGCCTGATCGCGTTGGCGTGGATCATCGCTCGGTGGCTGGTGCTGCACCACGCGGGCGGCGAGGTCGGGGCAGCGGCTCGTCGCGATCTATGCGTCGCCCTCGCCCTCGCCGCGTCATGGTTCGCGATCTGGGGTCTGTACTCGACGTACACCTGGACGACCGATCCGACCAGCGTTACAGTGCAGGTCGTCAGGTTCTACCTCCCGGCAATTGGTGCGATTGCGCTGCTCGGTGCCTGGCTCGTAACCAGGATTCCCGGCCGTGCGTGGCGGGCCGGCCTGACCTCAACCGTCGTCATCGCTGCGCTGTTCGGCCTAGGCGTCTGGGCGTTTCACGCAATGTACGCAGCGTTCGGCGTCCCACTCGGCGGCTAGGGATGCGGCTGGTAGGAATCTAACCTTGACTCTGGTTTGCAGGCCGTGTAGGTTCGAATCCAATTGAGCCGCCCAGAAACGGCTTGGTTAAGCGGGAAAATGGAGCTAAGCGGATTCGAACCGCTGACCTCCTGGGTGCGATCCAGGCGCTCTCCCAACTGAGCTATAGCCCCGCGAGAAGGGAGTTTACCGCGTCGCGATCGGCGGGCGGCGCGGCGGAACCGGGCGCGGTAGGGTGGTCTGGTGCGACTGGAGAAGCTGTGCACCTTCGAGTTGTCGTATGACGCCGACGTGCGCGTCAAGGCGCCTGGCTACGAGCTCGTCAGCGCCTACGACAGCGACGAGGGCATCGCATACGGGGAGGGCCGCGGCCGGGCCAGCGGAGGCATCGAGGGCAGCGTCGTCTTCTCCAACTACCCACGACGGCGCAGCGACGGCAACATGCTGCCGAACGCGCGCGGGCTGGTCACCACCGGGGATGGCGCCACGATCCTGTTCGAGCTCCGCGGCCGCACGATCTTCGGTGACGACGGCGTCGGCCGCCAGAACCTGGTCGGCTGGTTCGAGTCGGGCCACGACCGCTATCGCTGGTTGAACGACGTCGTCTGTATAGCCGAGGGCCTGATCGGCGATGACGGCATGCGGATCGACGTCTATCAGGGCGTCAACGACCTGGCCGGATAGCCGAACGGCTGCGGCGCAGGTACGCTTGCCGGGTGTGGGGTCGGCGCGGTTGGGACGTGTCGAGCGAGAGCTGATCCGAAGGGGGAGCAATGCACGGAGGGCGCCGATCAGGGCTCGCGCGAGAGTTGCGCGAGCAGGCCATCGCCGCACGCTGCACGGCGGACGTGGCGCACGCCGCCGCAGTCGCGGAGCCGCCGCTTGACCACGGCGTCACCCGTCGACAGCTGCTCGTCGCCGGTGGCGCGCTGGCGGGCACGCTGTGGCTGGGCGACGCCGCCCGCTCTCGCGCTGCCTCCCGTGGCAACGCAGCAGATGCGCGCGTGGCTGTGATCGGCGCCGGCCTGGCCGGCGCTGCCGCCGCATACCAATTGCACCGGGTCGGGATCAGGGTCGAGCTGTACGAGGCTCGTGAGCGGCTGGGCGGCCGCTGCTGGAGCGCCCGCGGCTTCGAAGACGGCCAGATCGCCGAGCACGGCGGTGAGTTCATCGACACCCGCCACGTCCACATCCGCCAGCTTGCACGCCGGCTGAACCTGCACATGGACGACCTGTTCGCGGGCAAGTACGGCAATTTCTCGCCCAACCTGGTCGGCGACCGGCTGCTGCCGAAGTCGCAGATCCGGCTGCAGATGAGCCGCATCGCCAGTGCGGCGGAGGCGCAGGCGCGCCGACTGGGCGTGCTTCACCCGAGCGGCTCGGTCACGCAGGGCCCGATCTCCTATCCGACCGCCACCGCGCAGGCGCGCGCCGTCGACCAGCTATCCATGACCGAGTGGCTCGACCGGCACGTGCCGGGCGTGGTCGGAACCCGGGTCGCCGACTGGCTCGACCAGACCATGTGCGGCTGGTACGGCCTCAACATGGACAAGCTGTCGGCGCTGAACTGGATCGACTTCTTCGTGATCCCCCACCCGGGCGGCGACGAGCGCTGGCACGTGCGCGGCGGCAACGACCAGATCGTTTACCGTGCGGTGGCCACGCTGCCGCCATCGGCCGTGCATGTGCAGACAGCGCTGCGCGGCGTCCGCCGCAAGCGGCACGGCTACGAGCTGCACTTCCACGGCCACCGCCAGGTGCACTGCGATCTGTTGATCCTGACGCTGCCGTTCACGACCTTGCGCGAAGTCGACCTGTCCGGCGCCGGGCTCAGCCGTCACAAGCTGGCGGCGATCCACCAGCTGGCGATGGGCTTCGACGCCAAGGTGCTTGTGCAGTACGACCAGCGGCCGTGGCGAATGCACGACTGGAGCTCGTTCATGACGTCGACCGATCCCGACTTCGACACCTGGGAGAGCTCGGCCATGGAGCCCGGCCGCGCCGGCCTGATCACCGTCTACGCGGGCGGCCGCACCGGCCGCGGTTGGAGCGCAGCGACGCCTCACGGCCCGGCGCCGGCCGCCTTGCGCGACGCGGTGCTGGGGCGAATCGACCAGGCTGTGCCGGGATCGGCGCAGCACTTCAACGGGCATGCGTGGGCCGACCTCTGGCCACACGACCCATGGACGCGCGGCTCCTACGCCGCCTTCGGTCCGAGCCAGTACACGCGCTTCTGGCGCGGCACCGCGCGCGCCGAGGGCGACATCCACTTCGCCGGAGAGGCGACCTCCACCTACAGCCAGGGCTTCCTCAACGGCGGTGTCGAGAGCGGCTACCGGGCGGCCATCGAGGTGATGCGGAAGCTCGGTGTGCAGGTGCCCCGCGACATCGCACGGCTGCCGTACTCGCCCGCCTAGTGCCACCGAACAGAGCGATAGCCTGGCAGCGCTCAGTACACCGAGCGTCAGGCCGGGTCTGAGCCGGGCAGGACGGGCGCGTCAGCCGCGCCAAGCTGCGTCCGCAGCACCCGGACATCCGGCTCGGCCGGCAGCAGGCGCCGCACCCGCGACAGCACGAACGCGGCCGGGATCCACTCCTCCGTGCAGCCCGTGCGGTAGGCCAGCCGCAGCACGCCGTCCCCGTCGATCACGAACGCGCCCGCGTCCGCGGCCCGGTGCCCATGGGGCACGCCCAGCGCGGCGAAGCAGGCGCCGCCGGGGTCGCGCAGCCATTCGGCGACGCGCACCGCCTCGGCTTGCTCGCCCAGCCGCGACCGGCTCCTCGACACCACCGCCAGACGCGCGCCCGCTGGGAGTCCTTCCGCCAGCTCGCGCAGCATCGTCACCCGCTCCTCGTCTCCGCCTCCCCGCCCGGCCAGCACCAGCACGGCCGGGCCGTGTGCGGTCAGCGCGCCCAGCGCCACCTTCGCGCCGTCGCGGTCACGCAGCTCGAACCCGGCCACCGCCGCACCCAGCTCGCCGCCGGCGGGCGCCTCCCTCGCCGCCACCTGAAGCGTTTCGCCGGCGGCTCCGCCACGCCCGACCAGGCAGACCCCGGCTACCAGCCCGCTGGTCACGCAGCCCAGCGCCACGATCCGCAGGCTGGTGCCACTGGAGAACCGATGCGCCACCAGCGGCGCCACGGCGAGGCCGACGATCATGCCGCCGGTCTGCACCGAGTTGACCACGGCGAATACGCCGCTGCGCACGCTGCGCCGCGTGTTTAGCTGGATCAGGCTGTCTCGCACCACCTCCGTGACGCCGTCGGCGGCGCCGAACAGAAAGAGCGCCAGGTAGGCGATCGGCACCGTCGTCGCGTAGGACAACACGAAGGCGGCTGCGCCTGACGCCATGAAGGCCAGACCCACCGACCGCCGCGCCACGCTCTGGCTTCGCATGTAGCCGGTCAGGATCTCGCTGCAGACGTAGCCCGCGCTGATCACCGCCAGGATGTAGCCATAGGCATGGCTGTTGCCCAGCTGCTCGTCGAAGGCACGTGACACGTCGGAGTTCATGATCCCGATCGCGAGCGTCACCAACGTGAACGACGCGGCCAGCCCGAACACCACCCGGTTCAGCAGGATCGCGCGCAGCAGGTCGCGGCGCGACACCCGCGAGCCCGGGTCGGCCCGGGGCTGCGACTCCGGCGCTGCCCGCCTGGCGAACCGCCGGTACAGGATCGCGGCCAGGCAGAAGGTGGCCAGGTCGACCGCCAGCGCCACCTGGATGCTGAACTCGGCCACCGCGAACCCGCCGACGAGCGCGCCCACCACCGACGTCAGGCTGCGCGCCATCTGGTGAATCGCGTTGCCGGCCTGCAGCTGCTCGGCGGGCAGCACGTCGGGTATCAGCCCCTGCGCGGTGGGGTTGGTCGCAGACGACATCATCGCCGATACCGCTCCCAGCAGCACCACCGGCCAGATCTGGCCGGCGGCGGCGAAGGGAATCATCGCCAGCGTGCAGCCGCCACGCATGGTCTCCACGACCGACAACGCCTTGAAGCCGGGGATGCGGTCGAGCATCGGCGCCGAGATGATGCCGCCCAACGCGTAGCCGACCATCCGCGTCACCAGAAACGCGCTGACAAGGCCAACGGAGCGTGTGCTCTCGTAGATCCAGGTCACGCATGCCGCCTGCGTCAGCCAGTCGCCCACGCTCGACACCAGCCGGCCGGCGACCACCTGCCGGAACGCCGCCGAGCGCAGCGGCTCCAGCACCTGCATCGTGCTGGCGCCCGTAGTGACCGTGCACGATCGGTACACGAACGCGACCATGCCGATCACCATCATCACGTCGCCGATCGAGAGCACGCTCGCCATCGGCACCTGGGCCGGCACGGCGAAGATGTCGCTCAGCCAGCGCAGGTGCGTGTCCGCGTTGGCGAGCACGTTGTTGTCGGAGATGCCCTCGCTGTTGAACGCCGACAGCGACTTGCCGGCCGCCTGCCAGGCCTCGCCCGAGACCGGCATCCGCCCGCCGTTGCTGAAGATCACGGCCACGTTCGAGAGCAGCCCGAAGCCGACCAGCCAGAACGCCGGCACGCGCACGTTCACCAGCAGGAAGCAGATCAGCAGCAGGTAGCTGAGCACGTGCAGCGGCGCGTCCCATGCCGCCGGGACGCGCGCGTTCAGCGAGGTGTAGATCGCGATCTGGATCGCCAGCGAGGCGAACACCAGCCCCGACCCGCGGAAGCGCACGTCGGCGAGGCGTGCGGGATTCGCGCCCAGCGCCCACGCCACCCCCAGGCCCAGCACGAATGCGAGGCCGACGACCACGTCAGCCGGCCTTGCGCGAGCCGTAGGTGTAGCTCGCGACGAGCTGCGACAGCTGCCGGTCGGAGGCCGTCTCGCCCTGCGAAGGCGTGCGGATCACCGCCTCCACCCGATCCGCGCGACGTGGCACCGGCAGATCCGCGAGCGCATCGTGGATGCGGCGGCAAACGGCTTCAACCTGGGAGCGCTCGGTGACCCCGATCACGATGCCGAAGCGATCCTCCGACAACAGCGCCAGCAGGTCGCCCTCGCGCAGCAGCGCATCCAGGCGCACCCGTGCCTCTGACACCACGCGCTCGGCCGAGAGCTGGCCGGCCACCACCCGCACGTTTTCGAACACCTTCAGCTCGACCACGATCACCGCCGGCTGCCACGGCCCGGCGGTGCGGCGCTGGTCGCCCGTGAGCCGCGGCGGATCCGGCGCCGGCTCCTCCGCGACCTCAGCCCGCACGTGATCGGCGACCACGCGCACCAGCTGCGACTCCAGCCGCGACAGCGGCCGCTCACTTCCGACCGCCAGCCGCAGCGGATCGTCGCCGTCGGTGATCTCGATCCAGGTACCGGACGCCAGCTGACCGCTGCACCCACGGACGCCCGGTCGCAGCGCCCGCGTGCACAGCTCGCGCAGCTGCTCGCCGCCGATCGCCGCACCTGGCAGCGCCTGGTACTCGAACAGCTGCGGCTGGAACCGCAGCCACACGGCCCAGCAGGGCAGGCCGGCCGCCGCCAGCGCCGCCTCCGGTGAGCCCCCATCGGCGACCACGGCCAGCGCGGCCCCGGTCCGGCGCCGCTCCGAGACGCCCGTGATCAACGCCCACACCGATGCCAGCACCGCCCCCAATGCCAGCACCAGCGGCGGCCACGACGGCAGCCCGGGCACGCCGAACGCAACCAGCGCCAGCGCCGCCAGCGTGACCGTGACGGCACCGGGGCTGGCAAGGCCGGACACGTCCGGCCAGGGCACCGTCGTCATCCTCGAGAACTCGTCGCGCAGCGCACTCACCTGCGAGCGGCCCATCACCTCGTTCGGGTCGTGACCCTCGATCATGGCTGCGAACGCCGTCGCCACCAACGGGTGGAACTGGCTACCGGCCTTGTCACGAAGTTCGGCAACCGCCTCCTGCGGCGTCAGCGCCGAGCGGTATGCCCGCTTGGAGGTCATCGCGTCGTAGCTGTCGGCGGCGATCAGGACATGCGCCTCGACCGGGATCTCGCTCGGCGACACGGCGTAGTAGCCGCGACCGTCGTAGCGTTCGTGATGCAGTTCGGCGTAGAGCGAGATCTGCTCGGCGAAGCCGAACGGCGACAGCAGCCGCGCGGACAGCCTCGGGTGGCTGCGGATCGCGCGCATCTCCTGGTCGGTGAGCCGGCCCTCCTTGGACAGCGTGGCGACGTCGATCGCGACCTTGCCGAGGTCGTGGAAGCGGGCGGCATCGACCAGACGGCGGGACTCGCGGTCGGGCAGCCCGATCGCGCCCGTAAAGCGGTCGACCAGCGCAGCCACCCGCTCGGAGTGCTGGGTGGTGAGCGGGTCGCGCTCGTCGACCACCGCGGCCAGTGCGTCCAGTGCGTCCTCGGTCTCGCTCTTCAGGCGCTCGTAGCTGGCCTGTGCCTTGTAGAGCGCGGCCAGCAGCGGCACCAGGAACGGCAGCATCGCCCAGCGCTCGCTGTTGTAGCCGTACGCCAGCAGCACTCCCAGGCAGCCCTCGCCGACGCTCTGGCCGAACGAGTCGCGCAGGTTGTCGCGGAGCGCTCGGCGGAACGAGGCGTGCATCATCGAGACGGCACCCGAGAAGATCGCCTCGTTGACGATCAGGCGCGTTGCCACCATCGCCACCAGCGGCAGCAGGTTGGAGGGCACGACCGTGCCAACCGTGCCGCCCGTGGCCTCGTAGGCGAGGCCGGCCGTCCAGGCGGCCGTGCCGAACATGGCGGAGTTGAGCAAGATGAAGTGGGCGCGGCGGGAACGGATCCCGTCCACCAGCACCACTGCAACGGCCGCGATCAATGCCGCGGCCACCGGGCCGAACAGGACAGCGGCGGCCAGGTGCGCGACCGCCGAGAAGCCGATCGTGTTGTCCTGTTTGCGGACGCCGATCGCTTCCACGGCGATCGCCAGACCCAGCAGCGGCGCCAGCTGCGTGGGGTGCAGGTTGCCGAGCGCGCCTGTCATGAGCGCAGCGAGCAGGCCCACCCAGAACAGGGACGAGATCGCGTAGATGTAGATGCGGAGCGAGCGGTTCACGGGACGATTCGGGGTGTGCGGCAACGGAGGCGCACGTGCACGGCACATATCGGCAGCCGCAGGCGGCTACCCAAGCCGTAAGCGCCCGGAAACGCCGACGAGGCCCAGCCGTTTCAGGATGAGCCTCGTCGGAGCATTTCGAGCTGCTTTACGAGCCGAACTTGTGACCTGCCCCCGATGCCACCACGAAGGCGGCGAGCAGAGCCAGCAAGTATGCCGACCTTGTCAGTCGGTTTTTCATGTACATCTCCTTGGGGGAGGGGTACACCGCACCTCTCATATGGGGGACGGGCGGCTCCCGGTGCCACACCCTTTCGGGTATGGCCGGCCCCAGACCGACGTAACTGGTGAAGCTGGAAAGATGGTTGATCGGTATCTCCGTGATGTCCTGGACGGCGAGAACCGAGTCTCGCACGGACGCAGGGTCTAGGCCAGTCTCAGCACGGTGGTGCTGCTGCCGTCAGCACGCTCGAGCGTGACCCAGCACTTCGTCCACGGCATGTCCCTGGGGATCGTGGTGTTCGCCACCACGCTGCCGGTCCCCGACGTGTCGAAGGCGACCAGCCCGGTCGGCTCGCTCGACCCATCCTGCATCCACAGCTCGTAGTAGCCGCCCTTGGGCGCAGGCGGCAGGCCGTTCACATGCACCTGGACGTCGCGCACCGGGCCGACGGACGAGCCGACGTCGACGACGGCGCTGGCCGATGCGACGGGGCCGGCGCCCTGCAAGTTCAGGGAGCGGTCGACGTGGAAGCCGCTGCCGCCCACGCCGATCACCAGCGCGGCGGCGGCCGAGGCGGTGAGGACGGCGGCGGCCAGCACCAGCCGGCCAACCCGGCTGCTGGGCCGCACGACCGACCGGATGTCGACCACGTCGGGCGGACCCAGCGCCTCGGCCCGGGCGATCGCGTGCAGGCGGGCTGGCGGCGTCGGAGGCGCACCCGCCTCGCGCAGCCGGTCTTCGATCTCGCTGATGTATCGCTCGTCGCTCATGACACCACCCGTTCGTCGGCAAGCCGCTCGGCCAATCGCGCCAGCCCGCTGCGGGTGCGCGTCTTGACAGTGCCCAGCGGGAGCGACAGGCGCTCGGCCACCTCGCTCTGGGACAGGCCGCTGAAGTATGCCAACTCGATCACCTCGCGCTCCCGCTCCGGGAGCGAATCGACGGCGGCGTGCACCTTGAACGCCTCCAGGCCGGCCGCAGTCCGCTCCTCGGGGCCGAGGCCGGGATCGGCCTGGTCGGGGAGGTCGCCGACTGCCACGGGCGTGCGTGCACGCAGGACATCGGCGGCCGCGTTGCGGGAGATGGCGAACATCCAGCCGGCACCGGAGCCCCGCTCGCGGCGGTAGCCGCGCGCGGCCCGCCAGACCGACGCAAACGCCTCCTGCACCACGTCCTCGCTGCGGCCGGGATCGCCGACCATGCGACGCACAACCGCGTACACGGCGCGCGAGTAGCGGCGGTAGAGCACCTCAAAAGCCTCTCCGTCACGTCGTTCCGCAACCAGTTCCAGCAGATCCTCGTCGCTCAGAGCGGACAGGTCCACGGCAACCAGCCTAGCCGCAACGGGAACCGCGGCGCTGACCGGAAGTCCTCTGGTGGCCACATAGGTCACGTAACAGAGTACGCACGTGTGGGGCTCGCGGTTTGGATCGGTGAATCGCGGACCCGGGCGGCGCCGCCAGTCGGGCGGGGCCTACGCCCTCACCTGAGTCGCAGCGCGGCGTCGTCCCAGAACGCCGCGGAGCATGGCAGGTGGACGACGCCGCCCTGAGCCGCGAGATGCTTCCCGGCCGGACCACGGGCCCGGACGAACCGGCAAGGCCGGTGCGTCGCTGCGATCCGAGGAGCCGGGCAGGGGAGCACGTGTTCACAGCATGCGGCGCCGGGGCGCGCCGTGCGATCCCCCGAAAGCGTGGACCTAAGCCGGATCGCTCAGGGAAAGTCGCTGCCCACGTGCGCATCTGCGGGCAGCAGCTGCAGCCCTGCACCGACCAGGTCGCGGATGCTGACGATGCCCACCAGCCGGCCGTCGTCGACCACCGGAATGTGACGGAACCGGCGCTCGCTCATGATCTGCGCGGCCTCGCTGGGGGCGTGGTCGGACGGCAGCGTCATCGGGTCGGGGGTCATGTAGGTCTGCACCAGGCCCTCGTCGGGCTGCTCGCCATCGGCGACCGCGCGCAGCAGGTCGCGCTCGGTGAAGATGCCCGCAATGCGGCCACCGTCCACCACCACGGCTGCGCCCACGTTGCGGTCACGCATGACCCGCGCCGCCTCCCGAAGCGACGTCTCCGCCGGGACCGTCAGCACGTCGTCGCTGGTCATGAAGTCGCGCAACGTCACTCCCATGGAGCCGTCCTCCCTACTCGGTGGTCGCGTCGCGCAGGCGCATCTCGAGCAGCAGCTCGGCGTCGAGGGCATCCGCGATCCGCATCAACGTGTCAAGCTTGGGCGGCCGGCCGCCACGCTCGAGGCGGGCGATCGCCGACTGCGTGGTGCCGCACAGGATCGCGAGCTCCTGCTGGCTCATCCCCCGCTCCTGCCGGTTGCGGGCAACCATGCGCCCCACGTCGGCGAAGCGGCGCTCGTGATCGCGGCCGATCGCCTCCGACCGCTTGCGGATCCCGTCGCGCATCCGCTCGAGCGTCTGGGCGGTCAGTCGCTGCCGCTGGGCGTGGGGCTGGCTCGACATGCCTCGTAGTCTATCGCACGTGCGCTATCGCGCCAGAGTGGAAGCGTGGCAGCCGTATCCTGCCGCGATGAGCCGCGGCACCGTCGTCGTCAAGATCGGATCGAGCACCCTGGTCGATGCCAGGGGCCGGGCCCGCCCGAGGGTGTTCGCCCAGGTCGCCGCCGACGTGGGCGCGCTGGCCGGCGACGGCACACCGGTGGTGCTGGTCAGCTCCGGCGCGATCGCGATGGGCCTGGGCTCGCTCGGGCGCGAGCAGCGGTCGCGGCGCCTGCCCGAGCTGCAGGCGGCGTCGGCGATCGGCCAGTCGCTGCTGCTGCGCCGCTGGGAGGCCGCGCTCGGCCGCAACGGCCGGCGGTGCGCCCAGGTGCTGCTGACGGTCGGCGACATCCATCGCCGCGACGGCTATCTGAACGCGCGGCGCACGCTCGAGACGCTGCTGCGCTGGGGGAGGGTGCCGGTCGTCAACGAGAACGACTCGACCGCCACCGACGAGATCACCTTCGGGGACAACGACGCGCTGGCAGCCCAGGTGGCGGTGCTGCTGAAGGCGCGGCTGTTGGTGCTGCTGACCGACATCGACGGCCTGCACGACCGCGATCCGCGACGCCCAGGGGCCGTGCCGATCGCCGAGGTGGACGACCACCGGCTGCTGGAGCGGCTGGAGCTGGACGGTGGCCGCAGCTCGTGGGGGTCGGGCGGGATGCGCTCGAAGCTGGTCGCAGCCGAGATGGCCAGCACCGGCGGCGTGGCCGCCGTGATCGCCTCCGGCCACCGGCCCGGCGCGCTGGCGGCTGCGGCGGCCGGCGCCGCCGGCGGCACCCGCTTCAGGCCCGACCCGCGCCCGCTCTCCGCCTACAAGCTGTGGGTGCGCTACGGCAAGCCCGTGCACGGGCGTCTCGAGGTGGACGCCGGCGCCAGGCGCGCCGTTGTCGGGAACGGCACCAGCCTGCTGGCGGTCGGCCTGCTGGCGGTGGAGGGTTCGTTCGCGGCCGGCGATGCGGTGCACATCTGCCGGTCGGGCGAGCCGTTCGCCGTGGGCATCTCACGGTACGCGGCCGCCGACCTGCGGCAGCTGGTGGGGACACGTGGGGTGGATGAAGCGGTGCACCGCGATAACCTTGTGGTGCTGTGAGCAGCACCATCACATCTCCTGGAGTAGCCGCGCGTGCACGCGAGGCGGCGCGTGCCCTTGCCCCGCTCGGCCGCGCCGAGAAGGACCGGGCGCTGGCCGCGGTGGCGGCCGCGATCGGGGAGCGCCGCGAGCAGCTGGTCGCGGCCAACCGGCTCGACCTGGCGGCGGCCGAGGGCGAGCGCCCGGCGATCCGCGACCGGCTCACCCTGGATGACGCCCGCACCGACGCGCTGTCGGCCGCCGTCCTCGATATCGCCGCGCTGCCCGACCCGTGCGGCGCGGTGCTGCGCACCCAGACGCTGGAGAACGGCCTGCGCCTGACCAAGCTGCGCGTACCGCTGGGCGTCGTCCTGATCGTGTACGAGGCCCGCCCCAACGTGACCGTGGACGCGGCCATGCTGTGCCTGAAGGCCGGCAACGCCTGCATCCTGCGCGGCTCGCGCCTGGCCGAGCACACCAACCGGGCGCTGGCCGGCCTGATGTGCGAGACGCTGTCGGCAGCCGGGCTGCCGGCCGACGCCGTGCAGCTGCTCGGCACCGACCGCGCCGAGCTGAACAGTCTGCTGGCCGATCCCACCGCGGCCGACGTGGTGATCCCCCGCGGCGGTGAGCAACTGAAGAAGTTCCTGCTCGAGACGTCGCGGATCCCGGTGCTGGCTGCGGCCGGCGGCAACTGCCATGTCTACATCGACGCCGGGGCCGACCCGGCCAAGGCGATTGCCATCACGGTCAACGCCAAGGTGCAGCGGCCGGGCGTGTGCAACGCTGCCGAGACGGTGCTTGTGCACCGCGACCGGGAGCAGCTGGTCGGCCCGCTGACCGAGGCACTGGCGGCGGCGGGCGTCGAGGTGCTCGACGGCGAGTCCGCCTGGGCGACCGAGTTCCTCGACATGAAGATCGCCCTGCGGGTGGTCGACGATCTCGATCAGGCGCTCGAGCACATCGACCGCTACGGCACCGGACACTCCGAGGCGATCGTGACCGAGGATGCCACCGCTGCGGAGCGCTTCACGCGTGAGGTCGACGCGGCCGCGGTCTACGTGAACGCGTCCACCCGCTTCACCGACGGCGCGGTGTACGGCATGGGCGCCGAGATCGGCATCTCCACCAACCGGCTGCACGCGCGCGGGCCGCTGGGGCTGGAGGAGCTCACCACCACCAAGTACGTCGTGGTCGGCGACGGTCAGATCCGACTCTGAGCGGCGCAACCCGTGCGGGCGACCGGCCGTCTTACGCCACAATGCGGCGTGCGGTAATCACCGGCCTGGGTGCGGTCACACCGGTCGGCAACGACGTCCCCACCACCTGGGCGAACCTGGTGGCTGGTGTCAGCGGCGTCGACGTGATCAGCAACTTCGACGCCAGCGAGTATCCCGTCAACATCGCGGCGCAGGTGAAGGACTTCGACCCGACGCTGGCGATGTCGGTCAAGGAGGCGCGCAAGACCGGCCCGAACGTGCACTTCGGGGTGGGCGCGGCGATCGAGGCCGCGCGCGACTCGGGGCTCGAGGACATCGACCCGTCGCGGGCCGGGGTGATCATCGGCAGCGCGGTGGGCGGGCTACCGCAGGTGCTCGAGCAGCAGAAGGTGCTCGAGGAGCGCGGCCGCGAGCGGGTGTCGCCGCACTGGCTGCCGAACATGCTGGTCGACACCACCACCAGCCACGTGGCCACGCAGCTGGGCTGGCGCGGCGCCAACTACGCGATCGTGTCGGCGTGTGCGAGCGGGACGCATGCGATCGGGGATGCCGCGGAGGTGGTCAAGCGCGGCCAGGCGGACGCGATCCTGGCCGGTGGCACCGAGTCGGCGATCGTGCCGCTGATCCTGGCCGGGTTCTGCTCGATGCGGGCGCTGGCCGACGGGCGGGACGACCCGGCCGCGGCTTCACGGCCGTTCGACGCAACCCGGTCGGGCTTCGTGATGGCCGAGGGCGCGGCCGTGGTGATGGTGGAGGAGCTCGAGCACGCGCTGCGGCGCGACGCGAAGATCTACTGCGAGGTGGCCGGCTACGGCGCGTCGAACGACGCATACCACGTGGCCACGCCGCACCCCGAGTCGGTGGGCGTGATCGAGATGATGCGGGCGGCGCTGATCAGCTCCGGAGTGGCGCCGGAGGAGGTCGACTACATCAACGCGCACGGCACCAGCACGCCCTACAACGACTCGGCCGAGACGCTGGCGATCAAGACCGTGTTCGGAGGCCACGCCTACCAGATGGCCGTGTCGTCGATCAAGTCGATGATCGGCCACCTGTTCGGGGCGGCCGGCGCGATCGAGGCGCTGTCCTCGGCCCTGACCATCCACCACGGGGTGATCCCGCCCACGATCAACTACCGCACGCCCGATCCGGAGTGCGACCTCGACTACGTGCCGAACGAGGCGCGGAATGCGGACGTGCGGGTGGCGCTGTCGAACTCGATGGGCCTCGGCGGCCACAACGGCTGCGTGGTCCTGAAGAAGTACGAGCCCTGAGCCGCTCCCCGCGGATCGTTGTGACCGGCGCGTGACACCGAATCGTGCAACGAACCTCACGCCGCGGTAACGATCCCACCACCGTCCAGAACGATTCGCACCACCGCTCCGGCACGAACATCACGGCCTCGGTGAGGTGACCTCGCAGTCATGCGGACGCGCATCACCGTGCCGTAACGACTGGTCGCGGTTCCGTGCCGGACCGCCCACGCCGCCCGAGTCGGTGTTTGACTCTGTAAAGGCCGCGCGGGGCGTTGCACGGCCGAACGGGCAGCGTGACCCACGGTTGCGAGCGCGTGAGCAAACCGTCCGAGGCTAGCCCAGCCCCGCGGCCCGCTTGCCGTTGCTGATCCGCAGGTCCATCACCCGGTCGATCAGCCCGTACTCCTTGGCCTGCTCGGCGTCCATGAAGTTGTCCCGCTGGGTGTCCTCGTGGATCCGCTCCGGCGTGTGGCCGGTGTCCGACGCCAGCATCTCCTCCATCCGCTTCTGCAGCGACAGGATCTCGCGGGCCCGGATCTCGACGTCGGTGGCCTGGCCCTCGAAGCCCGACGTGTGGCCCTGGTGGATCATGATCTTGGAGTTGGGCAGGGCGATGCGCTTGCCCTTGGCGCCCCCGGCCAGCAGGATCGCGCCCATCGACATAGCCATCCCAAAGCAGATCGTCTGCACCTCGGAGCGCACGTAGCGCATGGTGTCGTAGATGGCCAGTCCGGCGTAGACGTCGCCGCCGGGCGAGTTGATGTAGAGGCTGATGTCCTTCTCCGGCTCGTCGGACTCGAGGTGGATCATCTGGGCCACGATCAGGTTCGCCACCTCCGGGGTGACCGGAGTGCCCAGGAAGATGATGCGGTCGTTCAAGAGCCGCGAGTAGATGTCGAACGAGCGCTCACCGCGGCCGGTCTGTTCGATCACCATGGGAATCACGGGCGACATCGCGTGCCTCCTGTATAGTGCAACCAATGAGTTGCGCATGCTAGCGTGGCCGCCACAGATCCGCAACCTTTGGGTTGCACGTAGAGGAGGAGCGATGTCGGACGAAGGCACGGTCGAACGAGAGATCACCGTTCCCGTCGACCCCGAGCGGGCCTGGGAGCTGGTGACCGAGCCCGAGCACCTCGAGCGGTGGTTCGCGGAACGGGTCGAGCTCGACCCTACCCCCGGCGCGCCGGTGCGCGTGGTCGGCGACGACGGCGGCGAGCGCCACGGCGTGGTCGAGGAGGTGGACGCGCCGCGACGGCTGCGATTCGTCTGGTACGCCCCGCCCGACGGCCCGCCCTCGACGGTCGAGATCGAGGTGACGCCGGAGCACGACGGATCGCGCATCTCGGTGATCGAGCGCGAGCTGATCACGGTGGACGCGTTCTCCGACCTGCTGACGGGGCCCTCCCACCGCACCGACCTGCAGGCGCTGGCGGCGGCATGAGCGACGCCATCGGCGCCACCTTCTCGGCGCTGGCCGACCCCAGCCGCCGGCGCATGCTGGGGCTGCTGGGCGGAACCGGCGCGACCGCCACCCAGCTGGCCCGTGAGCTGCCGATCAGCCGGCAGGCAGTGGCCAAGCACCTGACGCAGCTCGCGGCCGCCGGCCTGGTGGCATCGCGCCGCGAGGGGCGAGAGACGCGCTACACGGTCACGCCCGAGCCGCTCGAGCAGGCGGTGGCGTGGATCGTCCAGGCGGGCGGCGAGTGGGACGACCGCCTGGCCCGGCTGGGCACCTACGTGGCCGCCGACCGCGGCGTTTAGCGCTCCCACGCCGGTATCCTGCAGCGCACCATGTCCGCGATCCGCCAAGCCGAGCCCGTCCTGTCCGCGACCGAAGCGTCGCAGGCCGGCCTCGACCGCGAGCGCCTGCTGCGCCTCTACCGCGACATGCTGGCCACGCGTACGATCGAGGAGCGGGGCAACCTGCTGTTCAAGGGGGGCCGGCTGCCCGGCAGCTACTACACGGGCCGGGGTAACGAGGCAGCGTCGGTGGGCGTCGCCAGCGCGATGGGCGAGGACGACGTGGCGTCGCCGCTGCACCGCAACATGGGCGTGCACGTCGTGCGCGGCGTCGACCCGGCCGCGCTCTTCTGCCAGTACATGGGCCGCTCCGGCGGCGCCACCGGCGGTCGCGACTCGAACCTGCGCACCAACGACTTCTCGCCCGGTGTGGGCCTGCTGGCCGGCGTCAGCCATCTGCCGGCCATGATCCCGGTCATCACCGGCATGGCGCTGGCCTTCCAGCTGCGCCGCGAGCCGCGGGTTGCGGTCGGCTGGTGCGGCGACGGCGCCGCTGCGCGCGGTGACATGCACGAGTCGATGAACCTGGCCGGCGTGCGGGGCCTGCCGATCGTCTACATCATCGACAACAACCAGTACGCCTACTCGACGCCCAACTCGCTGTCGTTCGCGTGCGAGCACCTCGCCGACCGCGGGCCCGCGTACGGCTTCGAGGGCATCGTGGTCGACGGCACCGACGTGCTGACCGTCTACCGCGAGGCAGCCCGCGCCATCGAGAAGGCACGCGCAGGTGGCGGCCCCACGCTGCTGGAGCTGATCACGCTGCGGATGGAGGGCCACGCCGTCCACGACGACGCCGCGTACGTCCCCAGGAGCCTGGTCGACGAGTTCACGGCCCGCGACCCGGTCGACCGGTACCGGGCGTGGCTGCAGGTGAACCAGGAGCTGACCGACGAGGAGCAGGCCGAGATCGAGGGCGAGGTGCGCGCCACCATCGAAAAGGGCGTGGCCGACGCCGAGGCCAGCCCGCTGCCGGACCCGGCCACGGTGCTGGACGGCGTCTACGCGGTATCGTCCCAGGAATGAGCGACTTCCCGTTTCCCATGTTCGGCGGTGGCGACCCCGAGGAGATCCAGCGGCAGCTGGCCGGCTTCATGGAGCAGGCCCAGCAGCAGCAGAAGGTGGCGTTCGCGGATCAGGCGATCAACCTGGCGGTCGGCATGACCGTGGCCGCGATCGGCCGGCTGGAGCTGAGCGGCGATCCTGACCAGCAGGCGATGCAGGTGCGAGACGCGATCCGGCTGCTGTTCCCCGAGGCGGTCACGCTGGTCAGCGAAGCCCGCCAGGGCCTCGCATAGCCACGCGCTCCATCTCGAAACATTGGGGCAAGGTTAGATCCCCCGTAGGGGGATAGCCGCAGGGCACCCTTCCGGACGATAAAGAGCGGGAGGCGTCTGCCCGATTCAGTTCGCTACTCATCGGTCTTTATCGCGGGTGGCCGTCTCCGAACGCAAGCTGGAGGAGACCAGACCATGAACCACCCAGAGGCAGTGGCTCACGAGGAACGCGGGCAGACCATGGCGGAGTACGCGGTCGTTCTGACCGTGATCACGATCGCCATCGTCGCCACGCTCGCGCTGCTCACCTCGTCGATCACGAACTTGCTGAACCAGCTGGTCCCGCTGATCTAGCGGACGGCAGCAGCGCCTGAACCTCGGGCGAAGTCAGCTCCATCCACGGCCCGGCGTGCCACGCCGGGTCGTGGTATTTCTGGGCTGCAAGCGCCGCGGCGCGCTCCGCATGGTCGGCATCGAGCGGCTCCGGTCGCGCATCGAAGGCGTCGACCAGCGCAGCCTCCCAGCCGTCGCCGCCGACGTTTGCGACGTGATCGGGGCGGCTCGGCGCCGGCCGCGGCGCACCGCCCAAATCGCCGCCGCGAGGGCCGGCCAGGCAGGCACGCAGCGATTCCAGGTCGGCGTCGATCAGGAGCGTGCCGTGCACCAGCACGCCGCCGCGTCCGTGGTGTGCGGCGATGCCGGTTACCTTGCGGCCATCCACGCGCACGGTGCGCTCGTCGCGTTCGGCGTCGACGCCCTGGGCATGGCACGCGCGCACGATGCCGTCGAGCAGCGGCGCATACATCCGGGGCACGTCCAGCTGTGACCAGGGATGGCCGGCCGGTGCCGCCAGCCCGATGCAGAGCGTGCCGCGGTCGAGGTACACCGCGCCGCCACCGGTGAAGCGCCGCCACACCCCCACTCCGCGACCCGCGCAGGCGGCCGGGTCGACCTCCCAGTCGGCGCGCTGAAAGCGGCCGATCACCACCGCCGGCCGGGTGCGCCACAGGAGCATCGTGGCACCGCCGGGATCGCGCCCGAGCGTCTCGTCGTGGGCAAGCGCCAGCGCCGGCTCCAGCAGGCCGGCGTCGACGGCCCGCATCCCATCGCTCACGCGCGGGCCGCGCCGGTGGTGCGGATGCCCGCGCGCTGCAGCCGCATTCCCGCCGACGGCTGCGCTGAGGGGGGCAGCTCGACGACGTCCGGCAGCCGCTGCTCCAGCTCGGCGACGCGGGCGGCCAGGTCGGCCGGGTCGCCCAGCTTGGCAATCTCAGCCGACGCTTCGGAGATCCGCTGCTGCGCGCGGTGGCGCTCGTGCTCGGCCATGGCGATAGCCTCGTCGGCCAGGTCGAGCATGTCCAGCGCGTCACGCCGGCCCGCCTCGGGGCGGCCGTCGTCGCGCACCGGCGGCGGGGTCGGCAGCGGGAACGGTGCCGACAGGATCGCGTCTGCGAGCGCCTCGCGCTGGGAGCAGAGCCGGTCGAGCACGTCGCGCGTTTCCAGCCGCGCCGACTCCACCTGCTGGCGGGCGCGGTCGATGTCGGCTCGGTAGTCGGCGGGATCTGCGCCCGAAGCCTCCGCCAGCTGCGACAGCTCCACCGCCCGCTGCCAGATCGAGACGAGCGGCCCCTGCGCGACCCACTGCTGCTCCAGCTCTCGGGCCAGTTGCTCGATCGGCGGGCGCCGCGCGGCGATGGCGGCGGCCACGTCCGGGGCGGCCGTGGCGATCGCCGACTCGTGGGCGATCTCATGCTGCAGCGACTCCATGCGGGCCAGAGCCGCGCGGGCGTCCACCAGCTCGTCGGCCACCTCGAGCAATCGGTCGAGCTCCCTCGATCTCACGCCCGGCAGCTTACCCGGCGCCGGGTGACTACTCTGGAGCGATGGAGGCATACGATGTCGTGATCGCGGGAGCGGGCCCGGCCGGGCTGGCGATGGCGGCACCATTGGCCGAGGCCGGCCTGGCGGTGCTGGTGTGCGAGCGAAACGCGGAGATCGGCCTGCCGGTGAGGACGTCCGGGGGGTCGTGGCCGAACGACCTGCGGGCACTGGGCCTGCCCGACCGGCTTTGGCACCCGATCTCGCGCCTGTCGTTCGAGTCTCAGCACAGCAGCTGCACGATCGACTGGGGCGGACCGGTCGGCTGCTCGCTGGACGTGACCGCGACCTGGCGGCATCTGGCGGAGCTCGCCGTCGCGGCCGGCGCGACGATCGAGAACGGGACGCTGGTGCGGCTGGAGCGGACGGGAGCGCTCACGCTCCGGCACGGCGGCGAGTCGCGGCAGGTGCGCTGCCGGCTGGCGGTCGACGCGACCGGCACCAACGCGTTGCTCGCGCGTCAATCGCGCGTGCACGAGGGCTTCCGGCGGGTCGGTGTGGGATACGAGCAGGAGCTGTCGGCACCGGCGTTCGGTCAGGATGAGGCGGTGATCCTGGTGGGCGGGCTGGCGCCGTCCGGCTACGCATGGGCCTTCCCGCGCGGGGGCACGCGGGTGCGTGTCGGCGTGGGCCTGATCCAGCCCGACACCGACCTGAACCCGCGCGAGCTGTACGCGCCGGTGGAGCGGGCGCTGGCCGACCGGCTGGCCGGAGCGGAGCTGCTGGAGCTGCACAGCGGGCGCATCCCCAGCCAGGAGGCCCCGCAGCGGCTGACCGGGGACGGGCTGATGGTGATCGGCGACGCGGGCGGCCACTCGAACCCGCTACTGGGCGAGGGCATCCGGCACGTGATCGTGGCGGCGCGACGGGCGGCGCCGGTGGCGATCGCCGCGCTGGGCACGCCGGGCGTGGTGCCGCGGGAGCGGCTGCGGGCCTGGGAACGGGCCGGGCGCCGCACGCGCGGGCGTTCGTGGGGACTGGCGATGCGGGCGAACCGGTACGTGGCGGGCATGGACGACGCCGACTGGGACCGGGCGGTGGAAACGCTGGGACGGCTGCCGGCCGAGATGGCCACGCCGATCCTGCGTGGCGACATCCTCTCGCTGCCGCTGCTGGCCGGCGCGCTGCGGCGCGGGCCGTCGTCGGCGTGGCGGGTGCTGCGGCCGTTCGTGAGGGGCGGCAGCGGCGTTGTCGAATCGGCCGAACCGGCATAGCATCGCGTTCGGAACCCGATCCGAGGAGGACGCCGTGCTGCGCGAGTTCAAAGAATTCCTGTTTCGTGGCAACATCGTCGATCTGGCGGTTGCGATCGTGGTCGGCACCGCGTTCGTCGCGCTGGTGAACGCGTTCGTCGCCGACATCCTGACGCCGATCATCGCCGCCATCTTCGGGAAGCCGGACTTCTCGGGCCTGACCTTCCACATCAACGGCAGCACCTTCCTGTACGGCGACTTCCTGAACGCGCTGATCACGTTCGTGTCGGTCGCCGCGGCCGTGTTCTTCTTCGTGGTGAAGCCGCTGAACACGCTGGCCGCGAGGCGCGCGCCGGAGCCGGGCGCGCCGGTCGAGCGCGAGTGCCCCGAGTGCCTCAGCGTCATCCCGGCGGCGGCGCGGCGCTGCTCGCACTGCACGACGGAGGTCACGCCGGCGACGGCCACATAGCTCTAGTCTTAGGTGATGGAGGACCACCTGATCGAGGTCAATGAGATCGAGGTACGCCGCGCCCTGGCGCGCTCGTTCACGGGTCACGATCCGGGCGGGCACACGTGGCGCGGCGAGATCGAGATCGGCGGCGCCGAGGTGACCGTCGATGTGCAGACCACTAGCGGCGGTGAGCCCTACGTCGAAGTGGCGGCGCCATCGATCGAGCACCCGGAGCTGGACGGGCGGCTGGCACGCACGCTGCTGATCGAGAATGCGGAGCTGGTTCTGGGCCGCTTCACGCACGCGGACGGGCACGTGCACGTCGAACACGCGATCCTGGCTGGCACCACGATGGCGGCTGTCGAGGTGCAGGCTTCGGTGTGGGCGGTGGCCTGGGCCGCCGATGCGTTCGCGCACCGGCTGGAGGCGCTGCTGCGCGAGGCAACTCCGGCGCCGGCGGCGCCCAAGACTCCCGCAGCGCTGCTGCGCGACGCCGAGGCCCACGTGGTGATCACGGATCACCGCGTGAAGCAGTTCCTGGACGAGCGGTTCGGCGGCTTCGACCACGACCCGGACTGGGGCTACCACGGCGGGTTCGGCAGCGCGCGGGTGTTCGTGGACGTGCTGCCGGTGCTGGACGACTCGACGGCGGTGCGGGCGTCCTCGCCGGTGCTGTCGGACATCGACCTGACCGACGACCTGGCGCTGGAGCTGATGCGGCTGGCCGCGACCTCGCCGTTCGGGTGCTACTCGTACCAGCCGGCGCGGCGCGAGGTCTGGTTCGAGCACGTGATCCTGGGCGACGACCTCGACCGCCCGGAGCTGGAGGCGGCCATCCAGGTGGTGGCGGACACGGCCGACGGGGAGGACGACACGTTGGCCGGGCGCTTCGGAGGGCGCCGCTACGCAGACCTGTAGAGCGGGTCGGGGTCTGGTAGATTCACGAACCGGAATGAGCGCAGGGCGGTTTTTCATGTGGTTGATCAGCGGCGGAATCGTGGTCGCCACGCTCGCCGTACTGGCCGGCCCCGGGTACCACGGCGTGCCGGGCCAGTGGATCGGCCTGCTGGTGGCGGTGTCGTTCGCCTCGATCGCGTTCGGCCTCGGGTATTACGAGTAGCCGCGCGGCGCCGATGGCCGGCGAGGGCAGACGGCTCGACCCGCTGGCGGAGGCGTTCGGCGGCTCCGCGGACAGCTACGACCGCGCCCGGCCCGGCTACGAGGATGAGCCGCTCGACTGGGCGTTCCGGGAGCTAGGGCTGGACGGCCGCTCGATCGTGCTCGACCTGGCGGCCGGCACCGGCAAGCTTTCAGAGGCGCTGGCCCCGCGGGCCGGCTTGTTGATCGCGGTCGAACCGCTGCCCGCGATGCGACGGCTGCTGGCGGCGCGGGCGCCCGAGGCGACGCCGCTTGACGGGACGGCCGAGCAGATCCCGATGGGCGATGGGTCGGTCGACGCCGTCTTCGTGGGCGAGGCGTTCCACTGGTTCGACGGTGTCCGGGCGCTCCGGGAGATCCACCGGGTGCTGCGGCCGGCCGGCGGCCTGGCGCTGTTGTTGCACCACGTCAGCTGGCACGACCGGGCCTCCTGGGCCGAGGAGTTCGAGGCGCGGCTGCGCGAGGTACCGGCACCGGACGTGCGCCCCGAGAACCGGCCGCACACGCTGCGCTGGCAGGAGGCGTTCGCGGGGAACGACCTGTTCACGCCGCTCGAGCACCGCGAGTTCTCGCACCCGATCATGGTTGACGCCGAGCAGATCGTGCAGCTGGCGCTGTCGTGGA
>DATIOK010000024.1:0-54049 GCA_035473255.1 Gaiellales bacterium | reverse complement strand
CTCCGGCATCTCGGCGGCCGGATTGCCCGATCCGTAGAAGCAGCCCGCGATCGTCTTGTCGCTCACGAAGTCGAGCGCCGGCAGCGCCACCTCGACCCCCTTGGGAGCGATACCGACCACCACCGCCGTGCCGCCCGGCCGGATCATGCCGAACGCCTGGCGGATCGTGTCCGGACGGCCCACCACCTCGATCGCATGGTCGGCGCCACCGTCACCGCACAGCTCCCGCACCCGCGCCACGGGGTCGCCGCGTTCGCCCGCCAGCACCATGTCGGTCGCGCCCAGCCGCAGCGCGCGCTCCAGCTTGCCAGCGTCGCGGTCGATCGCCACCACGCGAGCCGCCCCGGCCAGCCTGGCGCCCGCGATCGCCTGCAGGCCGACGCCGCCGCAGCCGATCACGGCGACGCTCTGGCCGGGTTGTACGTGCGCCACGTTGCGCACCGCACCCAGGCCGGTGACGACGCTGCAGCCGACCAGCGCCGCCTGCCACAGCGGCAGCCCGGCCGGTAGCGGCACCGCGGCGGCGGCCGGCACGACGCAGCGCTCGGCGAAGCAGGCGACGCTCAGGAAGTGCTTGACGGGCTCGCCGCCGGGGAACGACAGGCGCGTGGTGCCATCGCCCAGCACTCCGCGGCCGTTGTGCTCTGCGGCCGGGACGCAGAGGTTGGCGTGGCCGGCCCGGCACTGCACGCAGGCGCCGCAGGAGGGCACGAAGCAGAACGCCGCGCGGTCGCCGGGGGCGACGTGCGCGACGCCCGCGCCCACGGCTTCGACCGTGCCCGCACCCTCGTGACCGAGCACGATCGGCTGGCGCTCGCTCCCCAGGTGCCCGTCAGCGAGGTGCACGTCGGAGTGGCAGACGCCGGCCGCCGCCACCCGCACGAGCACCTCGCCGGGGCCGGGCGGCGCCAGCTCCAGCTCCTCGACCGTCAGGGGCGAGCCCATCTCGCGCAGCACCGCCGCCCTCGTTCTCATGCCACCCGCCACCGCTCGAGCGCGTCGAGATCCGGCTCGACGCCCAGCCCCGGCCCGGGCGGGGGAGCGATGGTGCCGTCCCCGGCGATCTCGAGCACGAACGGCAGCATCCAGTCGCGTCGCTCGGCCGACCAGGCGGGCGGGTCGTAGGGCACCTCCACGTAGCCGTGGTTCGAGAGCGCGCAGGCCGCATGCAGGTTCGCGACCAGCCCGTAGCCGTTCGACCAGGTGTGCGGCGACCAGCTGCAACCAAGCTCGCGGGCGAGGCCGGCGATCCGCCTGCAGCCGCCGATGCCGCCGCAGAACAGGACGTCACACTGGATCACCGCGATTCCGCCGCGGGTCAGCAGGTCACGCGCCTCGTGCTCCTGCCGCACCATCTCCCCGGCCGCGATCGGCAGGCTGGTGGACGCGACCAGCGCCGCGTAGCCGTCGAGGTCAGCCGTGGGCAGCGGCTCCTCCAGCCAGTGGATGCGGAGCGGCTCGAGCGCCGCGGCGCACTCGCGGGCGGTGGCGAGGTCCCATGCCGGTGCGAGGTCGCCGGGCATCCGCCAGCCCTGGTTCGCGTCGACCATGATCTCCATCCCGTCGCCGACCGCCGCTCGCACGGCCTCCACCACCCGCACATCGTCACGCCAGTCCGGGTGATGGAAGCGGATCTTGAGCGCCCGCAGGCCGCGGTCGCGCAGCGCCACCGCGCGGCTCGCCCGCTCCTGTGGCCCCGCCAGCTCTCCGGTCGAGGCGTAGGCCGCGAGCGAGCCGCCACCGCCGCCGAGCAGCTGCCAGACGGGCATCCCGACGGCCCGGCCGGTCAGATCCCAGCACGCGACCTCGACCGCCCAGGGCCGGCCGCCATGGAAGTCGACGGTCTCGCACGTCCGCTGCACGGATGAATTGTCGCGCGGGTCAACGCCGCGCAAGAGCCGCTCCAGTAGCTCTCGATCGGGGAGGCCGTCGCCGCCGCTGGCGTACCCCGCGGTGCCGTCATCGGCCGTCACGATCACGAGCGTCGCATCCTGCGAGGCGCGCGGGATGGGATCCCACGCGGCCCGGAACGGCGGGTCGAACGGGTGGCGGTAGCTGCGCGTCTCGATCGAGACGATCCGCATCACTCGCCGCCGTAGAAGACGTTCCGAGCGTCGTGGCGAAGCTCCGCGATGCGGCGCACCGAGTCGGCCGGTGCGCCGGCCAGCGCGTCGTCGACGGCGCGCCGGGTGGCGTCGCGTGCCGCCTCGCGGCAGGCCGTCTCGTCGGTCGCATCCGGGTCGACCCAGGCCGCCACCAGCAGCACCAGGTCACCCGCCTGTTCGGCCGGCAGCATGCCGTCTGCCACGGCGTCCATCACGCCCTGCCCGATGCCCAGCTGGGCGGCGCCCCAGGTGATGCGCTGGTGCAGATCCTCGATCGCCGTGGCCTTGTTGGTCATGATCGTGACCGGCCGCACGGCGTTGCCCGCGCCCAGGCAGACGACGACGGGGGCGTGCCCGGCGCGCGGGTTGGCCAGCGCCGACACGGCCACCGCCGCGGTCGGCGACCCGCGCCAGGCCAGCACCAGGTTGATGTGGCTGCCGTTCGGGACGTCGCCCGACCAGGCCTCGCCGATCCTGCCGTCGATGTGTTCGCGGTCGAGCATGTGCACGCGGAACCTATGCGACCACAGCGGCTTCGCGCCACCGGCACCAGCCGCGCCGGGCGCGGGTAGTCTGCGCCGATGCGTGCGATCGTGTTCACGGGTGCCGGCGGCGCCGAGGTGATGAGCCTGGAGGAGCGGCCCGATCCGGTGCCCGGCTCGGACGAGGTGCTGGTCGCCGCCACGCACTCGGGCATCAACCCGGCCGACCTGCACCAGCGCGCCGGTGGCTATCCGGCGCCCCCCGGCGCCCCCGCCGACGTCCCGGGGCTGGAGGTGTCGGGCACGGTGGTGGCGGTGGGGCGAAACGTCAGCGAGTGGCGCGAGGGAGACCGCGTGTTCGGGGTTGTCGGCGGCGGCGGTCATGCCGACCGCGCCGTCGTCAACGCCCGCCATGTCGCGCGGATCCCGGACCGGCTCGGCGACGAGCAGGCGGCCGCGGTGCCGGAGGCGTTCATCACCGCGCACGACGCCTGCTACACCCAGGCCGGCCTGCACCCGGGTGAGCGGCTGCTGGTGAACGGGGCCAACGGCGGCGTCGGGCTGGCCGCCGTGCAGATGGGGCTTGCCACGGGCGTGCACGTGCTCGCGAACGTCCGCTCGCAGCAGGCGCGCGAGCGGCTGGCCGCACTCGGCGCGGAGCCGGTGTCGCTGGATGAGGCGAAGAACGCGGACGTGATCCTGGAGCTGGTGGGATCGCCGAACCTGGCCGGGAACTTCGAGGCGGTGGCGCTGCGCGGGCGGATCGTGATCGTCAGCACAGCCGCCGGCTCGGCGGCCGAGATGCCGCTGCGGGCGCTGATGGGGAAGCGCGCGACCATGATCGGCACGCTGCTGCGGGCGCGGCCGATCGAGCAGAAGGGCGCCGCCGTGCAGGCCTTCGCCCACCAGGTGGTGCCGCTGCTGGAGTCGGGCGCGATCGACCCGGTCGTCGACCGGGTGTTCCCCGCAGAGCAGGCGGCCGAGGCGTTCGACTACATGGCCCAGCCCGGCAAGTTCGGCAAGGTGCTGCTGGGCTGGTAGCTGCCTGCTAGCCCGTCCGCGGCCACTGCGGCTGCGACGCGGGCAGCCGCTCGAGGCCGCCCCAGTCGTCACGGCGGGGAGCGAACACCTCGACGGCGACGGCTCCCTCCGGCCCGGCTTCGACCTCGTGCGGCACGTTCGCGGGGATGCACCAGGTTGCTCCCGGCCCCAGCTCTCGTGTCTCGTCGCCGATCCGGAAGCGCATCGTCCCGGACGCGAGCACGCCCAGCTGCTCGTTCTCGTGCCGGTGCTCCGGCACCGTGCTGCCCGGATCGAGCTCGATCACCGCGAACGAGACCTGCTCGCCGTGCACCGTGCGGGCGGCGATCCCGTCCCAGATCCGCAGCGGCTGCATGCCGGCCAGCTGGTCGAACTCGTCCATCTCCTCAGCCTACCTTCTTGCCCGGGTTGAACAGCCCCTTCGGGTCGAGCGCCTGCTTGATCGCACGGTGTGCGCCGACGGCGGCCGGGCCCCACTGCCGCTCCAGGTATCCGGCCTTGACCGACCCCAGCCCGTGCTCGCCCGAGATCGACCCGCCCATCTCGAGCGTGAGGTCGAACAGCTCCTGGACGGCGGCCTGGGCGGCGGCGAACTGCGTTGGGTCGGCCGGGTCGAGCAGGAAGCTCGAGTGCAGGTTGCCGTCGCCGGCATGCCCGAAGCTGAGCCCGGTGAGACCGTGCCGCTGCCCGATCCGCGGCACCACCGCGACCATCTCGGCAAGGCGGTCGAGCGGCACCACGATGTCCTCGGACAGCTTGCCGCCGTGGGCTGCCGTCAGCCGTGACGAGAGCCCGTCGCGCCAGCGCCAGACGGCCTCGCGGTCGTCCACCTGTCGCACCGCGGCGGCGCCCTCCGCCATCGCCTCGAGCAGCGCGTCGCGACGGGCCGCCGCCTCCTGCGTGCCGCCGTCGGCCTCGGCCAGCACCAGCGCTCCGTCGACCGTCTCGGCTGGAAAGCCACCGCCGCCGAACCGCATCGCGGCGGCGTCCAGCAGCTCGATCGCCGCCGGCTCGATGCCGCTGCCCAGGATCCGTTCGATCGCGGCGCAGGCGGCGGCGTCGCTGGGATAGACGCCGGCAACGACGTGCGCCGTCTCGGGCGCGGGCACCAGCCGCAGCCAGGCGGCGGTGATCAACCCCAGGGTGCCCTCCGACCCGACCAGCAACCCCAGCAGGTCGTAGCCGGCCACGTCCTTCCGCACCGGCCCACCCACCGTGATCAGCTCGCCGGGTGCGATCACGGCCTCGATCCCGGTCACCCAGCGGCGGGTGACGCCGTAGCGGAAGGCGTGGGGACCGCCGGCGTTGGTTGCCAGGTTGCCGCCGATCTGCGACTGCTCGGAGGCGCCGGGATCGGGCGGGAACATGAGCCCGCTCTCGCGTGCCACCTGGTGCAGGCGCCCGGTGGTGACGCCCGCCTCCACCTGGATCCGCCACACCAGCGGGTCGAAGCTCCGGATCCGGTTCAGGCGCTCCAGGCTGATCACGACGCCGCCGTCGGGCACCGCGCCCCCGGCGACCCCGCTGCCGCCGCCGCGTGGCGTGATGGCGATGTCGTTGCGGTAGCAGGCCGCCACGACCCGCGCCGCCTCGGCCGCGTCGGCCGGCCGCACCACCGCCAGCGCCGACCCGCGCAGGCCGCGTGCGGTGGCATCGGTCAGGTACTCGGCCGGTGCCGGGCGCACCACGTGGTCGGGGCCGACGGCATGGATCAGCTCGTCCAGCATGGCCATGAGCCTACCGCGGTGCCGGCGCGGTGCTCGAGCGCACGTGCAGCCGTGGCTCGATCACCATCTCGCCGGCGGGGCGGCCGCCGATCGCATCGACCAGCATCTGGGCCGCGCCCACCGCCGCTCCCGGTGTGTCCCATCCCACCGCGGTTAGCGCCGGGTCGAGCAGCCGCGAGATCGGGATGTCGTCGAAGCCGACAACGCTGATGTCTGCGCCCACCTGCAGGCCTGCGTCGCGGCAGGCCTGGTAGGCGCCGCAGGCGATCGAGTCGGAGAGCGCGAACACCGCGGTCGGCCGGCGCTTGCCGGCGAGCACGCGCGCGGCTGCGTCGCGGGCCTGGTCGTCGGCGAACCCGCAGCGGACGCGACGCACGCCGGGCCGGCGTGGTGCGGAGTGCGGGCCGCCGCCCAGCACCACGATCTCGCGGTGTCCCAGGCCCTGCAGGTGATCGAGCGCGAGGGCGATGCCGGCGCGGGAGTTGAACCGGATCGATCCGGCCGGCATGGGCAGCGAGGCGTTCACCGAGACCGTGGGCGTGGCGGCGGCGATGGCCTGCCAGTCGGGGGCGGTGGGATCGATCGGCAGCACGATCAGGCCGTCACAGCGCTGGGCCGCCAGGTCGCGTGCCAGGGCCAGCTCCTCCTGCGCGTCGCCAGCGGCGTCGGCCAGCACCATCCGCAGGCCGTGGCGGCGGAGGCTGCCCTGCAGGCTGGTCACGAACTGCTGGTGCCAGAGGTCGGCCAGGCTGCCCCCGACCACGCCGACCAGCTCCGTGCGGCCGCCGCGCAGCGCGCGGGCGATCGGGTCGCTGCGAAAGCCGATGCGGTCGGCGGCGGCGCGCACGCGCCGCTCGGTGGCGGGGGATACGCGCTGGCCGCGCAGGGCGTAGGAGACGCCCGCGGTGGAGAGGCCGGTGATCTCGGACAGCTCCCGCAGCGTGGCCCGCTTGCGTTCCGGGCGGTGGTTCGGCACAATCACATGTTAATCGTTTCACCAGGAAGATGCGAACCGACGTCCACCAACACCTCTGGCCGCGCCCGCTGGTGGAAGCGCTGCGCGCTCGCCGCTCTCCGCCGTACCTGGATGCCGACGGCGACGCCCCGGTGCTGCACATGGCACACGAGCCGGCGGGTGTCGTCGACCTCAGCCGGCACCGGCTGGACAGCAGGCTGGCGGCGCTCGATGCGGCCGGCATCGAGCGGGCCGTGATCTCGCTGTCGACGCCGCTCGGCATCGAGGCGCTGCCGGAGACGGAGTCGCTGGAGCTGATCGGCGCATACCACGACGGCCTGACCGACCTGATCGAGCAGTCGGACGGCCGGCTGACGGGCTGGGCGGCGGCTCCGCTGGCCTGCCCGGACGCCGGGGCGGCTACCGTCGAGGCGGCGCTTGACCGCGGATTCGTGGGTGCCTCGTTGCCCAGCGAGGCGCTGACCGGGCCGGATGCGATCGAGCGGGTGGCACCGCTGCTCGGCATGCTGGAGCGCCGCGGCGCTGCGCTGTTCGTGCACCCGGGCCCGGCGCCGGGGACGCGGCCGTACGCGCTCGATGCCGGCATGCCGATCTGGTGGCCGAACCTGGGCGTCTACCCGGGCCTGTCGATTCGAGCGTTCTTCGGCTGGCGCACGCTGGGCGCGTCACGCTGGCCCGGCCTGCGCGTGTGCTTTGCGATCATGGCCGGCGCTGCGCCGTTCCTGGAGGAGCGCTGGCGCGCGTTCAGCGGCGAGACGCGCACGATCGACCGCAACCTGTACATGGACACCGCCTCCTGCGGACGGCTGGCGCTCGAGTGCGGCATGGCCACCTATGGGGTCGAGCAGATCGTGCTCGGCACCGATATACCGGTCATCAGCCCGCTGCCGCTTGGGCGGGCGCTGACCGACCTGGGTGCGGCCGTCGAGGACGCGGTCGCGCGCACCAATCCCCTCAGGCTGTTCGACCAGATGGAGCGACCATGAGCGACCACGACACCGATCTGCACGGCTTCCTCCGCGAGCGGCTGGGCGACCACGACCTGGATCCGGAGCAGGCCGAGGCGCTGGCCGGCGAGCTGGCCGAGCGCGCCGAGCTGTGGCAGCACCTCGTCCGGCACAGCGACGAGGAGCGCATCTACACCGAGCTCTACCGCGACCACCACCTGGACGTGTGGCTGATCTGCTGGAGCGGCACGCAGGACACCGGGCTGCACGATCACGACCTGTCCGGCGGAGCCGTGCGGATCGTGGACGGAGCGCTCGACGAGGACCGGCTGTGCCTGGGCTCGGGCATCGACACCACGCGCTACGACGCCGGGCAGTCGTTCTGGTTCGATGCGTCGCGCATCCACGACGTGCGAAACGCCGCCGGGCATGTCACCACCTCGCTGCACCTGTACTCGCCGCCGCTGTGGCGGATGGGCTACTACGACGTGGGGGAGGACGGCCGCATCTCGCGCCGTTCGGCCAGCTACGCCGAAGAGCTGCGGCAGTGACGGACTGAAGCCTGGGCGGCGGCGGGCCGATACATGCACCGGTGCGCCGTTCATCGTCGACACCCCTGATCTGCCTGCTGCTCCTGGCGCTCCCTGGGTGCGGGATCGGCCCGTCCTCGCACGCGCCCCCCACCGGGCCCTCGCCGGCCGGCGCGATGACCACCGAGGAGCGCTTCACCGCGGCCAGGCCGGCGGTGGAGACGTACCTGAAGGCGCTGGCGCTGCACCGCACGGCCGACGCCGCGCCGGTGGTGCAGGCGGCGGGCACCTATGCCAACCAGAGCACCCTCGACGACCTGCAGACGTGGTTCGGGCGGCTGCCGATCGGCGCCGTCAAGATGACCGCCAACCCGGTGAAGGTGCCCGATCCCGGATCGGTGGGCGTGCGGGTGTCGATCAGCGCGCGGTTCTCGCCGGCGCCGCTGTCGAACTGGGTGAAGCTGGGAGACCGGGTGATGCTGGCGAGCTACAGCGAGGGTGCCTGGCGCGTGGTGGCCGACATCTCGGCCCGAAGGGCCGTCCACACGAAGGCCTACGGCCTGCGCCTGTTCGAGGTGCCGTCGGTGCTGACAGGGAAACATACGACCGTGATCTACGAGGCGGTGGAGGCGGCGAACGACGCCACGCAGATCCTGTCGGACGCCGACGAGGTGGTGCCGCGGCTGACCGGCCTGTTCGGACGCGACCGGGCCGCCGCGCACCCGGTCATCTTCGTGATCAGCACCCGCAAGCAGGGCCAGCAGTTGTCGGGCGTCAAGATCTTCCGAAAGGAGCTGCCCGAGGGGTTCGTGATCAACGGCGTCGCCTACATCGAGTGGCCGGTGTGGGGCCCCGGCAACGTGCTGGAGCGGGACGGCACCATCGCCCACGAGCTGACGCACGTGGCCAGCGTGGGGATGCTGGGCCGCTCGCCGCACAGCCTGCTCGAGGGGCTGGCGATGTACGAGGAGGACAGCTACCTGCGCACGCTGGGCGTGCACCTCACGCTCGGGAGCATCGCCCACCAGTACGCGAGCGGCGGCTTCCCGTCGATCACGGTCTGGCGCACGCGCGTTACTGACTGGGGACTGCGCAACCCGGCCGCGGTCGACCTCTGCTACGAGGACGGGCAGGCCATGTCTGCGGTGATCATGGAGCGCCACGGCGGCGCCGCAGGCATGGCGCGGCTGGCGAAGGCCTTCAACGCCATGCACGCGGCGCACCACGGCGCGGTCTACAGCGAGGCGCAGGTGCGCGAGGCCTTCCATCGCGGGCTGGGCGTCTCGTTCGACCAGGTCGTTGCCGAGGCCCACGCCTACGCCGCGGCGAACGCGCACTGACCGAGATTGTGTCCGGACCGCCCAGTCCCCGGGCGCGTCCGGCTCGCTAGTGTGGCGCGCATGGACGACGCCCGAGCGCTGCTGGCCGAGCTGGTCGCGATCGACTCGGTCAACCCCAACCTGGTGCCGGGCGGGGCGGGGGAGGCCGATATCGCGCGGTTCGTGGGCGGCTGGCTGGAGGCCCGCGGGCTCGAGGTGGAGGTGTCCGACGCCGAGCCCGGCCGGCCCAACGCCGTCGGGCGCGCCCGCGGCAGCGGCGGCGGCCGCACGCTGCTCCTGAACGCCCACATGGACGTGGTCGGTGTGGACGGCATGAGCGACCCGTTCCGCCCCCGCGTCGAGGGCGACCGGCTCTACGGGCGCGGCGCCTACGACATGAAGGCCGGCCTGGCCGCGATCATGGTGGCCGCGGCGGCCGCGGTCGAGCGCGGGCTGGCCGGTGACGTGGTGGTGGCCGCGGTCTGCGACGAGGAGTTCGCATCGGCCGGCGCCAAGGCGGTGGCGCAGACGGTCACGGCCGACGCCGCCATCGTGACCGAGCCGACCGGCGCCGAGATCAACGTCGCCGTCGCGCACAAGGGCTTCACCTGGCACCGGATCGTGGTCGGCGGCCGCGCGGCGCACGGCTCGCGCCCGCAGGACGGCATCGACGCGATCGCCCGCATGGGCCACGTGCTGGTCGGCCTCGAGCAGATGTCGGCCGAGCTGGCCGCCCGCGATGGCCACCCCCTGCTGGGCGCGGGCTCGATCCACGCCTCGATCATCGAGGGCGGCCGCGAGCTCTCGACCTACCCCGACAGCTGCCGGCTGCAGCTGGAGCGCCGGACGCTGCCGGGCGAGACGGCCGAGAGCGTCGAGGCCGAGCTGTCGGCGATGCTGGATGCGATCACCGACGCGGGCCACGACCTGTCGGCCGAGCTGCACACGACGCTGGTGCGCGACCCGTTCGAGGTGGACGCGGACTCGGCGATCGTGACCGCCGCCCGCGAGGCATTGGGCGGCGACGTGCCCGTGATCGGCGTCCCCTTCTGGGCGGACAGCGCGATCTTCTCGGCCGCGGGCATCCCGACCGTCATCTTCGGACCCGGCGGGGAGGGCGCCCACGCCGACGTCGAGTGGGTCGACCTGAACCAGCTCGACCGCTGCGTGGAGGCCCTCGACCGGGTGATCGCGAGCTTCTGTTCCTAGATGATCAGCGCCGGTCAGTGCCCTTCCGGCTCGTCCTCGTCGATCCACTCACCGTACGGCTGCGCCGCTCCCGGCGCCGCGCCGATGCAGACGATGCGGGTGCCGGGCTCGAGCGCCTGGTAGGCGCGGTTCGCGGCCGGGTCGGGAGCGGACACAACCGTGCCCGGCCCCGCCTCGATGCGGTCGTCGCCGACCGTGAAAACGGCCCGGCCGCTGACCACGACGTAGGCCTCCTGGTGGCCGGTCTCGGACTCGTCGTGGGCGATGTCGAACTCCTCGCCGGGGTCGCAGACGATCGCGTTCATGCCGAACGCTTGCAGGCCCAGCGGGCCGTTCAGCTGCTGCCAGCGGCCGAAGCTGGTGGGCTTGACGGGGAGCGTGGTGAGGTCGACGGTGGCCATCTGAGTCTCCTTCTGTGGTGTGTTCAGTTCTTGGTGCCGCGGATGATGACCGCCCCGCCCACGGACAAACGCTGGGCGCGGAGGTCGCCGATGCCGGCCTCGTGCCACCAGCCCAGCACCTCGTGCAGCGGGTGGTCGTGCCAGAAGCGCTCGATGCTGGGCCCAAGGAAGCGGCCGGTGCGATACCAGCCGGGCCCGCCGGCCGCGCCGACGGCGGGCAGGCCGATCCGCGTCCAGGCCCACCAGGCCGGATACCAGGCGCCCGCGGGCACGAAGAACTCGAGCGATGCCATCTCGCCGCCGGGGCGGATCGGGCGGGCCAGCTCGCGCAGCACCGCCGGTGGGTCGTTTACGTAGCGCAGCAGATAGGTGTGCACGAGCGCGTCCACCGACGCATCCTCGAGCGGCAGCGCCTCGGCCTCGCCCCGCACCAGCTCGATGCGTCCGTCCAGCCCGGTCGCCGCCACACGCTCGCGGCCGCGTGCCAGCATCGCCTCGTTCTGGTCGATCCCGATCACGCGGCTGCCGTGGCGCCAGGCGATCGACATGGCGACGGCCGCGGTGCCGGTGGCGACGTCGGCCACGACCGAGTCGGGCCCGACCGCCAGCCGGTCGACCAGCAGGTCGTGCCAGCGGCGGTCGTTGCCGAACGAGAGCAGCTGCGCCCAGCGGTCGTAGTCGGCTGCGATGCCGTCGAACAGGCCCAGCGCGTGGCGCTTACGTGTCGAGCTGTCCTGGGTCATACCGTGGCGTAGCGGTCGCGCTCGGCAACGGCCAGCTGGTCGGCGCGCTCGTTCATCTCGACGCCGGTGTGGCCGCGCACGCGCTGGAAGCTGACGTTGTGACGGGCCGCCTCCTCGGCCAGGCGCTGCCACAGATCCTGGTTCTTGACGGCCTGCTTGGAGGCGGTGCGCCAGCCGTTTCGCTGCCACTGCTCCAGCCAGCCCTTCGTGAATGCCTGCTCCACGTACGCGGAGTCGGTGTTGATGACGACGTCCATCGGCCGCGTGATGGCGGCCAGGCCCATGATCACCGACATCAGCTCCATGCGGTTGTTGGTGGTGTCGGCCTCGCCGCCGGACAGCTCGCGCTCGTGACCGTTCCAGATCAGGATCGCGCCCCAGCCACCCGGCCCTGGATTCCCCGAGCAGGCGCCGTCCGTCCACAGTTCCACGACCTCGGCCACGTCGCTAGTCTAGAGCCCGATGCCGGTGCCCTCTCCCCGCAACGCGCCGCTGGCGGTGGCGCTGCTCGGCCGCGGCGTCGTCGACCCGGAGCAGCCGCTGCTGCACGCGGACGATGCGGGGGTGTTGCGGGGCCGGGCGGCGTTCGAGACGATGCGGGTCTACGAGGGGGTGCCGTTCCGGCTGGACGCGCACCTGGCGCGGCTGGTGGGGTCGGCCGAGGTGCTGGGCCTGCCGGCGCCCGACCCGGCCCGGCTGGGGCCGCTGGCGATGGAGGCGGTGGCAGCGGCAGCGGCGCCGGGCTGCGTGCTGCGGGTGGTGTGGACGGGCGGCCGCGAGGCGGAGCAGGACGGCGTCGGGTTCGCGCTGGTGACGGCGCTGCCGGACGGGCTCGAGCAGCAGCGCCGGCGCGGCGTGGCGCTGGCCTCGCTGCAGCTGGCGATCGGCGCGCACGCCCGGCGCTCGTCGCCGTGGCTGCTGCCGGGCGTCAAGTCGACCAGCTACGCGGTGAACATGGCGGCGCAGCGGGAGGCGCACCGGCGCGGGGCCGACGATGCGGTGTTCGTCTCGGCCGAGGGGATCGTGCTGGAGGGGCCGACGTCGAACGTGTGGTTCACGGAGGCCGAGAAGCTGTGCACGCCCGGGCTCGACCTGGGCATCCTGGCCGGGGTCACGCGCGACACCTTGCTGGCGGCGGCGGCGGCGCGCGGCATCGAGGTGGTGGAGGATGCGTTTGCGATCGAGCGGCTGTTCGCGGCCGATGAGGTGTTCACGAGCTCGAGCGTGCGCGAGGTGATGCCGGTAGTGACGCTGGACGAGCGGCCCGTGGGGGATGGCGCGCCGGGGCCGGTGGCGGGGGAGATGCAGAGTGCATTACGCGCTAAGACCTGAGGCGGCCGTACCGCCGCAATCGGGCGGGAGCCCGCCGCTGTGGGGGCCGGCTCCCTTCAGTCAGTGCGCGTTGCGCCGCACATTCAGAGGGCGGCCTCGGGCACCTTGTGCCACTGTGCGACGTACTGCCGCTGCAACGGGTGCGTCAGCCGCCCGGCCCACGCCACCTGCACCATGTCCGGCCGCTTCGGCACGTTGCGCGGGTACATGCCCGCCTCGTAGGGGAGCCGGCTGCCCTTGCGGTGGTTGCAGCGGCGGCAGGCCGCCACCACGTTGTCCCAGGCATGCTCGCCGCCGCGCGACAGCGGCTTCACGTGGTCGACGGTCAGATCGCGCGGCCCGCCGTCGCGGCCGCAGTAGGCGCAGCGCCAGTTGTCGCGGCAAAACAGCACCCGCCGCACCACTGTGTGCTTGACGATCGGGCGCAGCTCCACGTAGGCCGGCACCTGCAGGATCACGGGCAGCGCCAGCCGCAGATGCTGGGAGCGGTACACCACCGACTCGTCCTCCGCGATCACCTGCGCGTGGCCGCAGACCACCAGCGTCACCGCGCGCTCGCGCGAGACGAGGCTGGTCGGTCGCATGGTCGCATCAAGCAGCAGGCAGCGGATCTGATCACCTCCACGCTGGTGTTGACCGCAGTGTAGATGCGTGATCCGCCGGAATGAAGCTCAGGCGGAGCGGCGCCGGCGGGCCTTCGAGCGCCGGGATTCCAGCAGCGCGCTCCGGGCGCGGTCGATCAGCACGCGTGCGTCCAGCTCTCGCGGCTGCGCCTGCGCCACGCCGGCTGAAAATGATACGCCGGTGCGCTCCGCCATCCGGCGGACGACGCGGTCGGCGATGGCGGGGCCGTCTCCGCCCACCCCGGGCAGCACCAGCAGGAACTCGTCTCCGCCGATGCGCGCGGCGATGTCGCAGTCGCGCGACTCCTCGCGCAGCACGTCGGCGACGCGGCGCAGCACCAGATCGCCGGCCGCGTGCCCGTCGCGGTCGTTGACCGTCCGGAAGCCGTCCAGGTCGAAGGCCACGACCGATAGCTCACCGCCGCCGGCGTTGGCCGCGACCAGGCTCGTCTCCAGCTGCTCGTGCAGTCCCCGATGGCTGAGCAGGCCGGTCAGCTGATCGTGCAGCACCTGCCGGCGGATGCCCTCACGCAGCTGCGCGCTTCGCACGGCCATCGCGGCCTGGCCGGCGATCGTCTGACAGAAGGCGATGTCGTGCGGCGACCACCGCTCGTCGCTCTGGTGGTCGACCACCTCGATCAGGCCCACCGAGCGCGCCTCGACCGCCAGCGGCAGCGCGATCCAGGTCTGCCAGCCCCACTCGTCCAGCTGGTCGCGCACGCGCTGGTTCCAGTCGGGGTCGTCGCGGCGGTACTCGCCGTAGGCACTGCCTTCGGCCAGCAGGGCGCGGCTGTGCGGCCAGTCGTCCAGCATGAACTGCTCCCCTCGCTGATCCTCGGCGATGCCGGTGCCAAGCTCGTAGACGGACATGATCGTGAGCTGGTCGCGGCCCACGTCCCAGGACGAGATCGTGCACTCGCCGGCGCGCTGCGTGGCAAGCACCAGATGCTCGGCCAGCAGGTCGGTGACCCCGGTCACGGTCGGCGTGCGAGGAAGCTCCACAGCGAGGCGATGCAGCACCTCCAGCTCCCGCCGGTTGCGGTCGCCCTGTGTGAACCGGCGCGTCATGCCGACAGCCTGTATGTCCGTTTGCCGGCGCGCTTGGCCTCGAGCAGGGAACGATCGGCCCGCGCCATCACCAGCAGCGGATCGGTCTCACCCGGCTCCGCGATGGTGATGCCGAGCGAGGCACCGGCGCCCGCCTTGGACGTGATGGCGGCCAGCACCCGCCGCCCCACCAGCTCGATCTCGTCGCCGACGCCGGGCAGGATCAGCGCGAACTCGTCGCCGCCCAGGCGGCCGGCCACGTCGCTCTGGCGCGCGCAGCCGAGGATCGCCGAGGCCACCAGCACCAGCGCCTTGTCGCCGGCCAGGTGGCCGCGCGAGTCGTTCAGGGCCTTGAAGTTATCGAGGTCGAGCGTGATCACCCCGACCCGGGTGCCGTCGCGCTGGGCGCGGCTCAGCTCCTGGCCCAGTCGCTGGTAGAAGGCGCGGTGGTTGAGCAGATCGGTCAGGGAGTCGCGGTCGGCCTGCTCCTGCAGCCCCTCGTACAGCTGTGCGTTTCGCACGGCCATCGCGGCCTGGCTGGCGATCGTCTGGCAGAAGGCGATGTCGCGCTGCGACCATACCCGCGAGGACCGGTAGTCGGCCACCTCGATCAGGCCGACGGAGCGGCCCTCGACCACCAGCGGCAGCTCGATCATGGAACGCCAGCCCCACAGCTCCAGCACGGCCCGGTCGTTGCTGCTGAGGTCGGGATCGGACATCCGGTACTCGCCCCAGCCGCGGCCGCGCTTCAGCAGCGCACGGGTGGCGGGGTACTCATCGAGCGGGTTCTCGACCTGGCCGCGGGGCCAGGCCGGCGGGCCGTGCACCGTGTGCGCGGCGGCGTCGATCAGCAGGTCGCGCTGCCTGTCCCAGAGGGAGATGGCGCACTCGGAGGCGCGCTCGACACCCGACACCAGCTCGCGCGTCAGGGCGCGCAGGACGTCCGTCGTCGAGAGCGACTGTGTCAGCGCGACGGCGACGCGGTGCAGAACTTCGAGCTCACGCCGGTCGCGCTCGGGGATGCTGCGCCGGGTTGACATGTGAGACGTGTATCGGCATGCCCGCGAGGCGACTGAACCTTCGGCACGGGCCGACCGAGGTCGGCTATGTTCGCCAGGCATGGGCGAGGAGATGGTCACAACCACGCGGGACGGCGAGGTCTGCATCGTGCGGCTGCAGCGGGAGGCCAAGCTGAATGCGCTCAGCGAGCAGATGGCCGCGCAGCTGATCGCCGCGCTCGGCTCGGACGACGTCGCGGGCAGCAGGGTGGTGGTGCTGGCCGGCTCCGCGAAGGCGTTCTCGGCCGGGGCTGACCTGACGGAGTTCACCGATCCCAGCCCCGAGCAGACGATCCGCTACTACCGCGGGCCGGGCCGGATCTGGGAGCTGCTGCCCGAGCTGCCGCAGCCGTCGATCGCGGCCATCTCGGGCTGGGCGATCGGGGGCGGACTCGAGCTGGCGCTGTCGGCCGACCTGCGGGTGGCCGATGAGACGGCCAGGTTCGGGCTGCCGGAGGTGTCGCTGGGGATCCTGCCCAGCGCCGGTGGCATGTCACGGCTGGTGCGGCTGCTGGGCACGGCCCGCGCGAAGCAGCTGATCCTGCTGGGCGAGCGGTTCGACGCGGCCCGCGCGCTGGAGCTGGGCGTGGTCAACCGGGTGGTGCCGGCGGGCGAGGCCGAGACGGCGGCGCTGGAGTGGGCACAGAAGCTGGCGGAGCAGCCGCAGGCCGCGCTGCAGATCACGCGTGAGCTGATCGACCGGTCGGCGGAGATGTCGCTGGCCGGATCGCTGGCGGCGGAGCGGCTGGCACAGGGAATGCTCGCGCACAGCGCCGACAGCTACCGGGCGGACCGGTGAGCCGCGTCGCGATCGTCACCGGCGGCGGTACTGGCATCGGCCGGGCGGCGGCGCTGGCGCTGCACCGCGACGGCTGCCGGGTGGTGATCGCCGGCCGCAGGCCGGAGCCGCTGGAGGAGGTGCGAGGGCGGATCGGCGATGACTGCGCGGTGCTGTCCGGCGACATCCGCGAGCCCGAGGTGGCGGACGCGCTGATCAACCTGGCACTGGAGCGGTTCGGACGCGTCGACGTGCTGGTCAACAACGCCGGCGGGCAGTTCATGGCGCCAGCCGAGGAGATCTCGCCGAACGGGTGGGCGGCGGTGCGGCGGCTGAACCTGGACGCGCCCTGGTACCTCACTCAGCAGGTGGCGAAGCGGTGGATGATCGAGCACGGCGGCGGACGCATCATCTCGATCGTGCTGTGCCCGACGCGCGGCATCCCCGGGATGGCGCACTCGTCCGCGGCGCGGGCCGGCACCGAGGCGCTGGCGCGGGTGCTGTCGGTGGAGTGGGGCAAGTACGACATCGGCGTCGTCTGCGTCGCGCCGGGCTGGATCGATACCGAGGGGATGCGCCAGTACGGCGACGACCTGGATGAGCTGGCCAAGCTGGTGCCGATGCGGCGGCTGGGCAGCCCGGAGGAGGTGGCCGACACGATCGCCTTCCTGGCATCGCCGCAGGCGCGCTACATCACGGGCCAGACGATCGTGATCGACGGCGGCATCGACAACACCCACACCTCACTGCCGGGCATCACCAGCTAACCTGGCGACATCTGCCACGAATGCAAAACCGGTGCAGGTGTTGCGTCACGCGGGCGTGACGGGCTGCGGGTCGCGCGAAACCTCCCTGGTATCGTGGAGCCATGCCGCCTGACGCCGTCGACGCGCTGTCCGAGTCGCTCCGCGAACACGCCTACCTGGCCGATCGCGGGCTGGCCACCGTGCTGCACCTGTCGCTGGTGCTCGAGAAGCCGCTGCTGCTGGAGGGTGAGGCGGGCGTCGGCAAGACCGAGCTGGCCAAGGTGCTCGCCGACATCACCGGCGGCCGCCTGATCCGGCTGCAGTGCTACGAGGGTATCGACGTCGCGCACGCGCTCTACGACTGGAGCTACGCCCGCCAGCTGCTCTACATCCGCACGCTCGAGTCCGCCCAGGCCGGCGGTGGCAAGGAGCGCCTGCATGAGCTGTTCGGCCGGGAGTTCCTCGAACGCCGGCCGCTGCTCGACGCCATCGAGAATGACGACCCGCAGCCGCCGGTGCTGCTGATCGACGAGATCGACCGCGCCGACGACGAGTTCGAGGCCTTCCTGCTGGAGCTGCTCTCCGACTTCCAGGTCACGATCCCCGAGATCGGCACGATCCGGGCCGCCCGGCGGCCGCTGGTGATCCTCACGTCGAACCGCACGCGCGAGCTGCACGACGCCCTCAAGCGCCGCTGCCTCTATCACTGGATCGGGCACCCCTCGCTGGAGCGCGAGATCGAGATCGTGCGCGCCCGCGTGCCCGGCGTGCCGGAGCGCCTGGCCGCCGAGGCCGCCGCCTTCGTGCAGGAGCTGCGCCGGCTCGACCTGGCCAAGTCGCCCGGCGTGGCCGAGACGATCGACTGGACGCAGGCGCTGCTCGCCCTCGGCCAGCAGGAGCTGGACGCCGGCGTGGTGGACGCAACCCTCGGCTCGGTGCTGAAGTACCACGAGGACGTCGAGCGCGTCCGCGACGCCGGCCTGCGCGAGCTGGTCGGCGAAGCCCGCGGTACCTGAGATGGCCGGACCATCCCCAAACCCCGGCGACGCGGTCACCCGCAAGCTGGTCACCTTCGGCCGGATCCTGCGCGAGGCCGGCCTCGAGGTCGGCCCCGGCCGGCTGCAGGACGCCATGCGCGGGCTGGCGCTGGTCGACCTGGCCGACCGTGAGCAGGTCTACCACGCGCTCCGGTGCACCCTGGTCGCGCGCCACGACCACCTCGACATCTTCGACGCCGCCTTCACCGCCTACTGGGAGCGGGAGCCGCGCGAGCCTTCCGACGCCTCGGGTGACCTGCTCAGCCAGGAGCGCCCGATGCTGCCACCCCCGCCCGGGTCGGAGGAGGGCGCCGTTGCCGGTCCCGACGACGAGCACGACGGCAAGATGCACGGCGTCGCCGCCGCGCGTGATGAGCTGCTGCGCCACCGCGACTTCGCCCACATGACCAACGACGAGCTGCGCCGCGTGCGCCGGCTGATGGACGACCTTGCGGCGCTGCACCCGGTGCGCCGCTCTCGCCGGCTCCAGCCCGCGCATGCCCCCGGCGTGCTCGACCAGCGCAACACGCTGCGCCAGTCGATGCGCTCCGAGGGGATCCCGCTCGACCGCCGCTGGCGGCGGCCCAAGCTGGTGCCGCGCAAGCTGGTGGTGCTGGTGGACGTGTCCGGCTCGATGGAGCCCTACGCCCGTGCCCTGGTCATGTTCCTGCAGGCGCTGTCGGCCCGCGAGGGCGCCTCACGGTACGTCGAGGCGTTCGCCTTCGGCACCCGGCTCACCCGCCTCACACCGCACCTGGCCGGACGCGACCCCGACGTGGCCATGGCCCGCGCCAGCATGGCTCTGTCGGACTGGGGCGGGGGCACCCGTATCGGCGAGTCGCTGGCCGCCTACAACCGCGTGTTCGGCCGCCGCGGCCTCACCCGCGGTGCAGTTGTCGTGATCGCGTCCGACGGCTGGGAACGCGGCGACCTGGCGCTGCTGGACGGCGAGCTGGCGACGATCGCCAGGCAGGCCGACACGCTGATGTGGGTCAACCCGCTGAAGGGCCACGAGGGATTCGAGCCGCTCGCGGGCGGCATGCAGATCGCGCTGCGCCACGTGGACGACGTGCTCGAGGGACACAACCTGGCCGCCCTGGAGGCGCTGGCCGAGGCGCTTCGCCGGCTGCACCCGGTCCCGCGCGCGGTCAGTCGCGGGGCCTGAGCCCGATCCAGAGCATGCCGCTGATGGCGGCGCCCTGGAACTTCTGGATGGGATCCCTGCGCAGGGTCATGACCGTGGCGGTCAGCTGCAGACAGATCACGACGGCCGCGGTTGCCAGGTTGCGTGCGATGCGCGCGGTCATGGGCGGATCCTAGATGCTCGCGGCCGACGCCGGCTGTCAGCCCACGCACGGGCCGGTGTCGGCCCGCTGCTCGGGCGAGGCCAGCGCGTGGCGGATGTCGTCCATCGAGACGCCGAATCCGCCGCCAGGGGTCTCCGTAGCCGCGAACATCATCGCCAGCACGTGACCGGATCGGTCGACCACCGGGCCGCCGCTGTCGCCGTGCAGCACCTTGCCCCGGATCGGCACCACCGTGCGCTGCGCCACACCGTGGCCGTAGGCGTCCTGGGTGACGATGAACTGCGACGGGCCGACGCGTCCTGGAGCCGCCGTCAGCGGGCCGCCGCCCGGGTAGCCGATCAGCGCCACCCCGGTGTCTCCGGACGTGCCGTTCCGCGTCGCCAGCGGGGGATCGGTCAGGCCGTGGACCCGCAGCAGCGCGACGTCCTTGGACGGGTCGACGAAGACGGGTACGGCATTCAGCGCGCCGGTGTCCGTGATCACCTGGGTCTCGTGCTCACCCGAGATCACGTGCGCGTTGGTCACGACCAGGCCGGGCCGCGCCACCCACCCCGTGCCCTGCAGCGTCAGGCCGCAGGACGAACCCTCGATCATCACAACGCTCCGCTCCGCCCGCCGCACCGCCGGCGAGACCGGCACCGACCGGTCGGGCGGCGGCAGGCTGGCGACGCCGCCCACGCCCAGCACCGGCAGGCGATCGAACCGCGCGATGGCATCGATCAGCGACTGCGCCGGCACCCAGCGCACCAGCCGTGGCAGGATCGTCGAGGACTGCACCTCGTGGCGCAGACCCAGGCTGGGCTGGTTGATCGCGGTCACCGCCACCAGCCAGGCGACCGCGAGCCCCAGCACCGTACCTGCGACCAGGCCGCCGGCGCCGTCGACGGTTGCCAGCGGGCCGATCAGCACCCTGCGGCGAACGGCGTTCGCGAGCGGGTTGGTCGCGGCCTGCACCATCGCGCCGCCGATCACCGCGCCGAGCAGCGCGGCCACCGGCTCCCACTCGGCGCGGGCGCTATCGGCCAGCGCGTACGGCGCCAGCCGTGAACCCAGCCAGGCACCGGCCGCGAAGCCGGCCAGCGCCAGCACCTGGGCGGCGAACCCGCGTCGCAGGCCGACCAGCGCCGACAGCGTCAGCCACACGATCACGATCAGATCTGCACCGGTCACGCTCGGAAGTATCGGTGCTGGAACGGTTGTGCGACACTCCTAACGTGGAGCACATCACCATCGAGTCGACGCCGAAGCTGAACCGGCCGACCATGGTGGCGGCATTCCGGGGCTGGAACGACGCCGGCGGAGCCGCCAGCCTGGCGGCCGGCTACCTGCGGGTGGCGACCGGCGCGGAGCGGTTCGCGTCGATCGATCCCGATCCGTTCGTCGACTACCAGCAGACGCGGCCGACCGTCACGCTCACAGACGGCCGGGTGCGCGACGTGGAGTGGCCTGAGACCGAGATCATGGCCTCCGAGCAGCACGACATCGTGATCGTGGTCGGCCCCGAGCCGAACATGCGCTGGCGCGCCTATACCGACGCCATCTGCGGCCTGGCCGGCGACATCGGCGTGGGACTGGTGGTGACGCTGGGTGCGCTGCTGGCCGACACGCCTCACACGCGCCCGGTGCCGGTCTCGTCCACCGCCTCTGACGAGGAGCTGATCGCCCGGCTGCAGCTGACCAGGTCGAACTACGAGGGCCCCACCGGGATCGTGGGTGTGCTGCATGACGCCTGCGGCCGGGCCGACCTGCGCTCGGCCAGCCTGTGGGCGGCCACGCCCCACTACATCTCGGCCACGCCGAACCCGCGCGCCGCGGTGGCGCTGCTGGAGCGGCTGTCCGACCTGACCGGCACCCCCGGGCCGAGCGGCGAGCTGGAGCGGGCTGCGAGCGAGTACGCGGTGCGGGTGGCCGCCGCCGTGGCCGACGACCCCGAGCTGGGTGCCTACGTCGAGCAGCTGGAGTCGGCGGCCGACGCCGAGGATCCGGCCACCGGCGAGGACCTGGCGCGCGACTTCGAGCGGTACCTGCGAGAGCAGGGAGAGGAGGGCCCCGAGCGTTGAGCGCAGACGCGACCGATCACAGCTTCGCGCGCGACGTGATCGACCGCTCCCACGAGGTGCCGGTGATCGTCGACTTCTGGGCCGAGTGGTGCGGTCCCTGCCGCCAGCTGACCCCGGTTCTGGAGGATGCCGTGGGGGCGCTGGATGGGCAGGTCGAGATGGTCAAGGTCGACGTCGACGCGAACCCGCGCCTGGCCGCCGAGTACCGCGTGCAGGGCATCCCGGCCGTGAAAGCGTTCCGGGACGGCCGCATGGTCGATCAGTTCACCGGCGCGGTGCCGCGGCAGACGGCCGACCTGTTCCTGCGCGGGCTGCTGCCGAGCGAGGCCGACCGGCTGGTCGAGCTGGGCGACGAGGACTCATTGCGCCGAGCGCTCGAGCTGGAGCCCGGCCACGCCGGAGCCTTGGCTGCGCTGGCGCGCCTGGAGCTGGCCGACGACGACACCGCCGGCCCGGCGCTGGCTGCGATCGCGGCCGGAGATCCGGAGCGGGGGCTGCAGCTGCTGCTGGACGGCGTGCGCGGCTCCAGCGGCGAGTCCCGCGACGCGCTGCGCAAGGTGATGGTGGGCGTGTTCGCGGACCTGGGCCAGGACCACCCACTGGCGCTGCGGTACCGGCGGGAGCTGGCGAGCGCGCTCTTCTAGACCGTCTCAACCTATGGCCGAACCGACCTACACCGTCAAGGCGCTCGATCAGTCGACGTGGCCCGCGTTCGCCGCGCTGGTGGAGCGCAACAACGGGGTGTTCGGCGGGTGCTGGTGCATGGGCTTCCACGCCGAGGGTGTCGGCAAGGACACCACCGCGGCCCAGAACTGCGAGCGCAAGCACGAACGCGTGCGGGCGGGCACGGCCCATGCGGCGCTGGTGTTCGACGGCGACGACTGCCTTGGCTGGTGTCAGTTCGGGACGCCCGACGAGCTGCCCCGGATCAAGAGCCGCGCGGCGTACGAGAAGGGCCGCACCACCTCACCGGACTGGAGGATCGCGTGCTGCTACGTCGGCAAGGGCCACCGCCGACAGGGCGTTGCCACCGCGGCGCTTGCCGGAGCCGTCGATCTGATCGCGGAGCTGGGCGGCGGCACCGTCGAGGGATACCCCGAGGACGCCGGCTCGGTGCCCGCCGGGTTCCTCTTCAACGGTGCGCTGTCGACCTACGAGCAGCTGGGCTTCATTCGCGACCGCAAGATCGGCAAGCACCGCTGGGTCGTGACGCGGGCCGTCGCGCCGCGGACGGGCGGATAGGCTTGCCGACCATGCGCCTCGAGGTCCGGTTCCAGGCCGTGCCGGTCGAGGGGCTGCGCGCGTTCCTCGAGCCGCTCGGGTACCGCCTCGACTGGGGGCCGGAGCTGGAGGGCATCGGCTTCCACTGGTTGAAGCAGCCGCTCTCGGGCACGGGTGTGCGGGCCACGTACTTCCCGGACGGCGACGAGGGGCTGCTGGTGATCGAGACCGACGGCCGGGCCTCGGTGGCCGACGCGACCATGCAGGACGTCACCGCCCGGCTGATGGCCGAGCGCTTCGAGCACGCCTCGGTCTGGTGCCCCACCACCGATCGCCGGGAGTACGCGGGCGGCCAGACCGCCGACCCGCCGGCGCCGGGCTCAGATCCACCCGCCTGGTACTCGTAGGTCGCGGCCAGCCCGCGTCGAACCTCGCCGCGCTCACAGCTCCTCGCCCTCCCAGTAGTCGACCGGCTCGATCCGTCCGATCAGGTTCACACCGCACAGGTAGACCTTCCCGGAGCGGGGGTAGTAGCAGATGTCGTTTGGCTCGCGGGTGCCGTACGCCAGCAACGCGATCCCGGCGTCGCCCGCCCGGATCGCGTGCGCGATCCCGGTCCCCGCCGGCCTCGTGATCACGCTGCCGCGGCGCACGGGGAACGACTCGTCGCCCAGCTCGCACGTCCCGTCTCCCTCGAGCACCACGAAGATCTCCTCCTCGGCCGAGTGGCAGTGCGGCGCGCAGACCAGCCGGCCCGGCTCCGAGGTGATGTGCTTGAGGCCGGTGCGCACCGTCCCCGTGGCCGCGCCCAGGTCGCGCCGCACCCGCACCTTCGGCCCCGCCGGCATCGGCTCCACGTCGTCCAGCGCCGCCACGTTGGGGTGGCGCTCGCCGGGCTCGGGGAACGGAAAGTCACCGGCGACGTCGTCCAGCTTGAACAGGTTGCGCATCCCCGGCGCCTCCACCACCGTCGGCCCGGCCCAGGCGTGGCCGGCCCGCGGCAGGTAGCAGAGCTCCAACGGCACGCGGGTGCCGAAGGCGAGCACGTCCAGCACCTGGTCGCCGGCGCGCAGCGTATGCGTCTGCGCGTTTGCCGGATGGGCGATGGTGTCGCCGGGCCCGACCTCGCAGACCTCGCCGTCCTGCCACAGCAACCCGGTCCCTGACAGCACGTGGAAGATCTCCTCCTCGGCGCCGTGGATGTGAGCCGGCGTGGAGCGGCGTCCCGGCTGGATCGCGATCCGGTTCAGGCCGACCCGGTCGCTGCTGCCGAGCCTGCCCAGGTCGAACCAGGTAGCGTGGATGTCGCCGGCGTGGCGATCGCGGCCCTGGCAATCGTCCCAGTGGACAACGTGCGTCATCGGTCACCCTCCTTCGCATCCTGCTCGAGCGCTGCCTCCAGCAGTCGCCGCGCCTCGTCCGGGAACGGCTGTGACCGCTCCCGGGCCCGGTCGCAGTGCACCATTACCGACTCCGCGACGGCCGCCACCTCGCCGGTCGCGCTCGATGTGATCGTCTCGCGCGTGACCACGCTCGAGGTTCCCACCCGGATGACGACCAGTGCGATGTCCACCTCGTCGTCGCTCTGCACGAGGCTGCGCCGGAAGTCCACCGACGTGTGCCGCAGCACCATCTGGTTGACGGTGTCGTGGCTGAGCAGGCCGGTGTAGAACTCGTCCCGCGCCTCCTCCAGGTAGGTCAAAAAGACGGCGTTGTTGACGTGCCCGAAGCCGTCCAGATCGCGCCACCTGATCTCCACGCGTTTGGCGTATCCCATGGCGCTACTCTGCCAGATCGTGGATCCGATCACGGCACTGACCCGCCCGGCCGACGGCCCACCGCAGGGGGCGCTGGTACTCCTGCACGGCCGCGGGTCGAGCGAGCACGACCTGGTCGATCTGTTCGACGTGGTCGACCCGGAGCGGAGGCTGGTCGGCATCACCCCCCGCGCGCCGCTGGCGCTTCCACCGGGCGGCCGTCACTGGTACGCCCTCCGCGAGATCGGCTATCCGGACCCGGCCACGTTCCTGGCGACGATGCAGGTCGCCGGCGAGTGGCTGGACGGGCTCGCTGAGAGCACCGGAGTGCCGCTCGAGCGCACCGTGCTGGGCGGGTTCTCGCAGGGTTGCGTGATGTCCTGGGCGCTGGGCCTGGCCGCGGGCCGGCAGCGGCCGGCCGGCATCATCGGCCTGTCCGGGTTCATGCCGACCGTGGAGGGGTTCCAGCTCGACCTCGACGGCCTCACCGGCTACCCGGTGGCGATCGCCCACGGCACGCTCGACTCCGTGATCAGCGTCGACTGGGGCAGGCGTGCGCGAGACCGCATGGTCGCCGCCGGCGCCGACGTCACCTACCACGAGTCGCCGGTGCCGCACACCGTCGATCCGGCTGTGTTCCCGATCCTCGCCGCGTGGCTGGGAGAGGTGATCTGAGCCACGCCCGGGCCCACCTGGTACTGGCAACCGTGGTGGTGTTGTGGGCGGGAGCGTTTGCGGCGATCAAGCACCTGCTGGACGCCGGCCTGTCGGCGCCCGAGATCGCGGCCGCGCGCTTTCTGATGGTGGCTCCGGCCTTCGCGGCCACGCTGTACCTGTCCGGCGGGCTACCCGGCCTCAGCAGGCGGGACTGGACACGGGTGATCGTGGCAGGCCTCTGCTGGGTCGCCGTCTACCACCTCGCGCTGAACGAGGGAGAGCTGCGCACCACCTCGGGCACGGCGGCCGTGATCGTGGGCACCGCCCCCGGCATGACGCTCACGCTGGCCCTGCTGCTGGGCCTCGAGCGATTCTCACCCTGGCGGCTGGTCGGTCTGGTGGTGGCTTTCTGCGGCGTGGTCGTCGTCGTCACGCTCGGCTCAGGGCAGACCGTCTCGCTGGGCAACGCGGCCGGCCCGCTGCTGGTGCTGGTGGCGGCGTTCTCGTTTGCGCTCTACAACGTGCTGGTGAAGCCGCTGTCCGCGCACGCCAGCACCACCTCCATCAGCTCCGCGGCCACGCTGGCGGGCACCGTGCCGCTGCTGTTCCTGCTGCAGCCCTCGTCCGGCGATCACTTGCGCGGGCTGTCGGGCGAGGACTGGGCGCTGCTGCTCTACCTGGGGCTGGGATGCACCCTGTTCGCCTACATCGGCTGGACGATGGCGCTGCGCCGGGTCGACGCCTCCCGGGCGGTCGCCTACCTGTACGGGGTGCCGCCGCTGGCGGTCGTGATCGGGGCGCTCACGCTGGGCGAGAGCGTGACGCCCTGGCTGGCGCTGGGCACGCTGCTGGTGGTCGGTGGCGTGGCGGTGGCGCAGGTGCAGCGATGAGCGCGTTCACCTGGCGCGACGGCGACCGCACGATCGTCTACGGCGAGGACTCCGCCGGTGCCGTGCAGCGCCTGGGCTGGGACTCTGACACGACGCTTCTGACGACGCCGCGCGCCGACCCCGGCATCATGCCGGGGCTGATGGTGGGGGAGGGACAGGTGCCGGACCAGGCGGCGCGTCTGCTGCCCGAGGCCGGGGGCGGCCGGTTGCTGGCGTGGGGCGGAGGGCGTGTGATCGACACGGCCAAGGCCATCGCCTCGGTCACCGGCGCCCGGGTGGGGGCGGTGCCGACCACCCTGTCGGGAGCCGAGATGACGTCGCTTCACCGCAAGATCGAAGGCCGCGAGCAGGGGCCGTCCGTGCGTCCGGTGCTGGTCATCGGCGACCCTGCTCTGATGTGCTCGCTTCCGGAGCCGGCGCTTCGAGCAAGCGCGCTGAATGCGCTCGCCCACGGCGTGGAGGCGCTCTACGGGCCTCGGGCCAATCCGGTCGCCACGATCGTCGCGCTGCGCGGCGCGCAGCTGGTCGCCGGGGGCGATCGGGCGCTGGGCGCGCTGCTCTGTGCCTACGCCGTTGACTCCGCGGGCTACGCCGTTCACCACGTGCTCTCCCAGACCACCGTCCGGGTGGCCGGCACCGGCCACGCCCAGACCAACGCCGCGGTGCTGCCGGCAACGATCACCGTCATGCTGCAACGCGCGCCCGAGGCGATGGCCGATCTGGCAACGGCACTCGAGGTGAGCGCCGGTGATCTGGTCGCGCGCGTGGACGAGCTGGGCGGCCATGCCCGGATCGACGTCGACACGCCCGCTCGAGAGGCGGTGGCCGATGCGGCGCTGAGACGCCCGGAGCTGGCCGACACCCCCGGGCCCGAGGTCACCCGGGCCGAGCTGTTGGGCATGCTCGCGAAGGCGGCCGCCGGGTAGACTTGCCCGGATGGGCAAGGGCTACGCAGAGGGACCGGCGGCCGAGGAGGCCGAGGCCGCGCGCGAGCGCGGCGACCACCTGGTGCGCCCGGACGCGACCGTGACCCGCCGGGTCGTGCTCGGCTCGACGCCCGACAACCCCACGCAGCACCTGATCGGGTACGCCGACGAGGTCGACCCGGACGCGCTGTTCGCGTCCGGCAAGGCCTGGGGCATCAAGGTCGTGAACGCCGTTGAGTAACCCCTACGACCGCCCGTCCGACCCCGCGAAGCGCCACAGCGCCGCCCTCACGGACGGCCCCGACCGGGCTGCGGCCCGCGCGATGCTGAAGGGCATCGGCTTCACAGACGACGACCTGGCGCGGCCGATCATCGGCGTCTCCACCACGTGGATCGAGACGATGCCCTGCAACTTCAACCAGCGCGAGCTGGCGCAGCGCGTGAAGGCCGGCATCCGCGCCGCGGGCGGCACGCCGATGGAGTTCAACACGATCTCGGTGTCGGACGGCGTCTCGATGGGGACCGAGGGCATGCGCGCCTCGCTGGTCAGCCGCGAGGTGATCGCCGACTCGATCGAGCTGGTGGTGCGGGGTCACCTGATGGACGGCCTGGTCTGCCTGGTCGGCTGCGACAAGACGATCCCGGCCGCGGCCATGGCGCTGTGCCGGCTGGACGTGCCCGGCCTGGTGCTCTACAACGGCACGATCGCGCCCGGCACCTTCCGCGGCCGCGACATCACCATCCAGGACGTGTTCGAGGCGATCGGCGCCTACGCGGCCGACCGGATCGACGCCGAGGAGCTGCACGAGGTCGAGTCGGCCGCCTGTCCCGGCGCGGGAGCCTGCGGCGGCCAGTACACGGCCAACACGATGTCCACGGCGCTCGAGTTCCTGGGCCTGTCGCCGGGCGGGATGAACGGCATCCCGGCGCTCAACCGCGGCAAGGGCGACGCGGCCGAGAAGGCCGGCGAGCTGGTGATGCAGCTCGTTCGCGACGACGTGCGACCGTCGCAGATCGTGACCCGCGACGCGCTCGAGAACGCGGCCGCCTCGGTGGCGGCGACCGGCGGATCCACCAACGGCGTGCTGCACCTGCTGGCGATCGCCAGCGAGCTGGAGATCCCGTTCTCGATCGACGACTTCGACCGCATCGCCGGGCGTACGCCGATCGTGGCCAGCCTCAAGCCAGGAGGCGAGTTCGTGGCCACCGACATCTTCGATGCCGGCGGCGTGGCGCTGGTGGCACGGGAGCTGGCCAAGCGCGAGCTGGTGCACGTGGGCGCGCGCACGGTGGACGGCCGCACGCTGGGCGAGATCGCCGATCAGGCCGTGGAGACGCCCGGACAGCCGGTGGTGGTGCCGATCGACCGCCCGATCAAGCCGTCGGGCGGCCTCGCGATCCTGCGCGGCAACCTGTCGCCGGACGGCTGCGTCGTCAAGCTGGCCGGGCATGAGCGGCTCAGCCATCGCGGACCGGCCCGCGTCTTCGACTCCGAGGAGGATTGCTTCGCCGCCGTCAAGAGCCGCTCGATCGAGGCCGGCGATGTGGTCGTGATCCGCTACGAGGGCCCCGCGGGCGGCCCCGGCATGCGCGAGATGCTGCACGTGACTGCGGCGATCGTGGGCGAGGGGCTGGGCGACCAGGTGGCGCTGATCACCGACGGCCGCTTCTCGGGCGCCACCCACGGCCTGATGGCGGGCCACGTCACGCCCGAGGCGGCGCACGGCGGCCCCATCGCGATCCTGCAGAACGGCGACATGATCGAGTTCGACATCGAGGCCCGCGAGCTGCGGGTGGAGCTGTCCGACGATGAGATCGCCGCCCGGCTGGACGGCTGGACAGCGCCGGCTCCGCGCTACTCGACGGGCGTGTTCGCGAAGTACGCGGCGCAGGTGTCGAGCGCCAGCGAGGGTGCCGTCACCAGGCCGTGAACGTCCTCGTCCTGGCCGACACCCACATCCCCGACCATGCTTCCGCCCTGCCCGAGGCGTTGCTGCCGCACCTGGAGTGGGCCGAGCTGATCCTGCACGGTGGCGATGCCACCAGCACCGACGTGCTGACCGAGCTCGAGGCCTACGCGCCGGTGCACGCGGTGCTCGGCAACATCGACGGCTGGGACGTGCGGGCGGCCGGCGTGCCCGAGCAGCTGCAGCTGAGCCTGGGCGGCGTGGAGGTGGCGATGGTGCACGACGCGGGGCCCCGCCACGGCCGCGAGGCGCGGCTGCGAAGGCGGTTCCCGGAAGCGACCGTGATCGTGTTCGCACACTCGCACCAGCCGGTCAACGAGCTGCTGGACGGTGTGCTCTACCTCAACCCGGGCAGCCCCACCTGGAAACGGCGTGCCGCCTACCCAAGCGTGCTGCGCCTGGTGATCGGCGCGAAGGGCGTCGACGCGGCGCTGATCCGGCTCTAGGGCGAGCTCACCCCGAGACGCGCGACAGCGCCTGGCCGGCCAGGCCGCTCAGCAGCCGCCGCTTCCAGGCCGTCTGCTCGAGGCCGGGCAGGCCCGCCAGCGGATCGGCCGGATCGAGCAGCCGCGGCAGGTTCGATACCCCGATCGCGGCCAGCCGCAGCTGGTCGCCGAAGCGGGCGGCCGCGACGCCGGCCAGCGCGAAGCTCCAGGCGTGCCGCTCGCCGGCCCGCTCGTACGCGCTCGCGTCCGGGACGCGCGGCACCACGACCGCGGTCACGAATTCGCCCGGCGCCAGCGCCAGCGTGGAGCGGTTCTCGTCGCTGGCCTTGCGGTAGAGATCCGCCAGCGGGATCCCCTGTGGGCGGCTGCTGGTCTCGACGGTCGCGTCCAGCGCCAGCAGCGCCGCGGCCAGGTCGCTGGGCGCGACCGAGATGCAGTCGCCCGGCTCCAGACCGTGCTTGCGGTGGTCACCGACCTGGGCGTAGCAGGTGTCGCCGCCGCGCAGCCAGCAGGTCAGGTCGGGGTGTCGGAAGTACCAGCATCGCACCTGCTGGCACAGGTTCCCGCCGACGGTGCCCATCTCCCGCAGCTGCGGCGAGGCGGCCGCCGAGGCGGCCTGATGCAGCACCGCGAAGCGCTCGCGGACGGCCTGGTTGCGGCCGAGGTCGGCCAGCCTCACGGTTGCGCCGATGCGGATGCCCTCGCGCTCGGGCGCGATCGCGTCCAGGCCCAGGCCGCGCAGGTCGACGACCGACTCGGCCGGCAGGATGCCGCGGTCCTGCTGTGTGAGCAGGTCGGTGCCGCCGCCCATGGCGCGGGCGGCCGGCTGCGACAGCGCCGCGGCGGCCTCCTCGACGGCCGCCGGGCGGGCGTAGGCGAACGTCCTCACTGCAGCGCCTCCAGCACCCGGCGGGGCGTGTAGGGCGCCTCGCGCAGCCGCAGCCCCAGCGCGTGGGCGACCGCGTTTCCGATGGCGCCGGGCGTGGGGATGATGGGCGGCTCGCCCAGCCCCTTGATGCCCAGCGCCAGCTCCGGATCGGGCTCGCCCACGAACCGGCACTCGACCTCGGGCAGGTCGGCCAGGGTCGGGATCTTGTAGTCCTCGAGGCCGGCGTTGACCACGGTGCCGGTGGTCGGATCGACCACCCGCTCCTCGCTGAGCGCGAAGCCGATGCCCTGCAGGATCCCGCCCAGTACCTGGCTGCGCGCGCCCATCGGGTTGATCACGCGGCCGATGTCGTGCACCGCGACCACCCGCTCGACGGTGATCAGGCCGGTGAGGGTGTCCACGGCCACTTGCGCGATCTGGCAGCCGAACGTGTTCACGGCCATGCCGTCCGGGTTGGGCGCGCGCGATCCCGACCCGGTCACCCACGCGTTGCCGAGCTTCTCGGTGACGTCGTGGATGGGCCGGCGCAGGGTGCCGTCGGTCGATCGCACCTCGCCCTCGGTCAGCTCCAGGTCGGAGGCCGCGATCTCGAACATGTCGGCAGCCAGCTCCAGCAGCTGCGTGCGCACGTGGTGGCCGGCCGATCGCACCGCGGGCGCCACCGACGCAAGCGTCATCGACCCGCCCGAGAACGGCCCGTGGCCGGCCAGGTCGGTATCGCCGGTGCGGACCTTGACCTGGTCGGGCGGGATCCCCAGCCGTTCGGCCAGCACCACCGCGCAGGCGGTCGTCACGCCGGTGCCCAGGTCCTGCATGCCGACCGTCAGCACCGGCTTGGCATCGCTCCCGATTCGCACGTCCGCGTAGGCCGGCGGCCCGCCGCCGCCCCACCAGTACTGGCTGGCGCAGCCCATGCCGCGCCGCACGCGGCCGTCCGAGCGGAGCTCGTCACGCGTGTCCCAGCCGGCCAGCTCGGCCGCCAGGTCGTAGCTCTCCAGCAGGCGCTTGGAGGTATACGGGCGGCCGGTCGAGGGGTCGACGTCGGTGTGGTTACGGCGGCGCAGCTCCAGCGGATCGAGGCCGGCCGCCTCCGCCAGCTCGTCCAGCGCCTGCTCGAACGCCCACGTTCCCTCCATCACTCCCGGCGCGCGGAAGGCCGCCGCAGGGCCCAGGTTGAGGCGCATCGGTAGCGTCATCAGGTGCTGGTGCTCGCAGGCGTACAGCGACTTGACGGGCTCCAGCACCGGATACGCCCAGCCGCCGGTGCCCAGGCCCATCACGGCCGATGCCTCGACGGCCCGCAGCCGCCCGTCGCGGCCGGCGCCGATCGTGAAGCTGAACCGGGCCGGCGTGCGGTAGCCGGTGCTCAGGTTCTCGTCGCGACGGCTCAGCACCAGCCGTACCGGGCGGCTTGCGCGGCGCGACAGCTCGGCCGCGATCACGCCCTCGGGCCCGCAGCCGAACTTGGAGCCGAAGCCGCCGCCCATGAAGTGGCAGATCACACGGACGTGCTCTTGGTCGAGCCCGAACGAGCCGCACAGCTGTGAGCGCGCCTGGTAGATGCCCTGCGTCGAGCTCCAAAGCGTCAGCCCGTCGGGTCGCCAGTCGGCCACCGCGCAGTGCGGCTCCATCGAGTTGTGGAGCTGGGCCGGCGCCAGGTAGTCGCTGGTGACCGTCAGCTCGGCGGCGGCCAGCGCCGCCTCCGCGTCACCGCGCTCGTATTCGACCGGGTCGTCCTGGAAGGTCTGGTTCTCGAGCGACTGGTCGAGGTCGACGACAAACCCCAGCGGCTCCCACTGCGGGTCGAGCGCGGCCATGGCCTCGTCGGCTGCCTCGCGCGTCTCCGCGGCGATCGCTGCCACCGCGGCGCCGCCGTACGGCGGCTCGGAGTGCAGCACCGTCTCGCCGTCGAACGGAGGGCAGTCACCGGGTCCGATCACGGCGCGCACGCCCGGCACGGCGCGGGCGGCGTCAAGCGATATCGACGTCAGTCGGGCGTTGGCGTGCGGGCTGCGCAGCACCGTCGCTTCGAGCTGGCGGGGCAGCTGCATGTCGGACGTGTAGCGGGCCGACCCCGACAGGCGGGCCCCGGCCGTGAGGCGGGTGGTCGGCTCGCCGACCACACCGGGCGGCTGGTCGGCCGGCCACTCCGGTGTCGAGTCCTCCTCGACGAGCGTCCAGCGCACCTCCGTGCGGCCCTCGACCACCGCCTCGGTCTTGATCAGGCGGGCCACTACGCCCGTACGTCCTCGGCGGCTCGTGCCACCGCCAGGGCGATGCCCTCGTACGCCCCGCACCGGCAGAGGTTGCCGCTCATCGCGGTCACGATCTCATCCGCGCTGGGGTGCGGCGTCCGCTCCAGCAGCGCCAGCGCGGACATCAGCTGCCCGGGCGTGCAGAACCCGCACTGGAAGCCGTCCTCCTCGGTGAAGGCCCGGCGCAGCCGATCGAGCAGGTCGCCCTCCGCCTCGATCGTGCGCACCGCCGCCCCGTCGCAGGCGGCGGCCAGTGTCAGACACGACAACACCGGTCGGTCGTCCACCAGCACCGTGCAGCTACCGCACGTGCCCTCGCCGCAGGCGACCTTGGTGCCGGTCAGCTGCAACCGGTCGCGCAGTACCGCCGACAGCGGCTCCGCCGCCGGTGCGTCGACCCGGTAGCGGTTCCCGTTCACCTCGAGCTCGACCTGCATGGTTTGAAACCTACCAGCGGCCGGCGCGGCTTCCGCAATCTCGACCCCAGAGGGGGTGCCCTGCTAGCGTTTCTCGGTTTGAGCCTGCCATCGACATCGACCGCGCGCCGCGCACCCCTGGAGCTGACGTTCGTCCCCCGCGGGGCCGAGGAGCCGCTCATGGGTTTCTACTCGGTGTCGCCCCTGACACCGGGCGGCTGGAGCTCCCTGCTCGACGACCGCGGGCTGCCTCACAACCTGCGCCGGCTGCCTGTGACGATCGTGGCGGCCGGCGGTGAGCGGGTCGTGGACACGCGCTGCCTGCCGATGCTGCCTGCGCTCGCGTACCTGCTGGCCGAGCCGGAGGAGCCTCAGGACGGCGAGCAGGCCAGCGCATCGCTGCGCGCATGGCGGCTGGTGGCCCGGCTGACCGAGCGCGTGGTCGAGGCGGGTGGCGATCCACCCCCGCTCGACCGCTTCGCGGCCGCCTTCCCGCCCCTGGCGCACGCCGCCGTGGCCGACCACGGCGAGGAGCCCTCGACCATCAGCGCGGTGTCCGCCGTCGAGCAGTTCGTGCGCGCCTCGATGCGGGCCCTTGCCGCCGCGGTGCGCGACCCGCGGCAGCTGACCGCCCCGGACAGCCACCACGAGGCGATCGATCTGTCGGTGCTGCAGCCGGCGCTGCGCACCGTCGCGCCCGACCTGGGGGCGGTGGCGCCGGTGGTGAACCTGCGCCGCTCGCTGGATCCGCTGGAGCTGGTGCTGCAGCTGCCCGCCGACCCGGGCGGCAACTGGCCTCTCCATGTCACGCCGATCGACCCTGGCCGGATCGGGCGCGCGGCCAACATCCTGCCGGCGCTGTCCCGGATCCAGGACGGCCGCGTCGAGCTGACGCTGGCGCAGGTCGCCGACCTGCGGGCGGCCGTTCCCGCGCTCGAGTTCGCGGGCGCCTCGGTACGGCTCCCGGACGAGCTCTGTCAGAAGGAGGAGCTGGACCTGGAGCAGGCTGGGCTGTCCTTCGCCCCCGGGCCGTTGTCGCTGGGCGGCGTCGTCGAGTACGACCTGCACGCCGCGCTGGGCGGCCGGCAGATCAGCGACGAGGAGTTCCGCGCCCTGGCAGCAGCCACGCAGCCGCTGGTGCGCATCGGCGGCGAGTGGACGCTGCTCGGCGACAAGGCGCTGCGTCGGGCGCGGCAGCTGGCGCAGCTGGCGCTGCACTCGCCCGGCATCCCGGCGCTGACGGCTCTGGGAGCGACGCTGGCGGGGCGGGCCGAGCTGCGCGGGTTCGAGATGGAGGTCGACTCGGCCCGCTCCACGGAGCTCGAGCAGCTGGCCGCGGAGCTGCGCGACCCCGGGCTGCGCGAGCCGGTCGAGGCCGGCGAGGGATTCCACGGTGTGCTGCGGCCCTACCAGGAGAGCGGCCTGGGCTGGCTGGTGGGGATGCGCAGGCTGGGCCTGGGCGCGCTGCTGGCCGACGACATGGGCCTGGGCAAGACGGTGCAGCTGATCGCCTACCTGCTGGAGCTCTCCGACCAGGCCGATTCGCCGGCGCTGATCGTGTGCCCGGCATCCGTGCTCGGTAACTGGCGCCGCGAGCTGGGGCGGTTCGCACCCGACCTGTCGGTGCACCTGCACCACGGGCCCGATCGCACGCATCACATCGACGACCTGACCGGCCACGACGTGGTGCTGACCTCCTACTCGCTGCTGCCACGCGACCGTCGGCTGTTTGGCGAGGCCGAGTGGCGGGTGCTGGTGCTGGACGAGGCGCAGCAGGTCAAGAACCCGCTCACGCGCGGCGCCCAGGCCGCCCGGGCGCTGCCCGCGCGCCACCGGATCGCGCTGACGGGTACGCCGATCGAGAACAGGCTGGACGAGCTGTGGTCGATCCTGCACTTCCTCAACCCTGGTCTGCTGGATACCCGCAGCGCCTTCCGCCGCCGCTACGCCACGCCGATCGAGCGGCACCGTGACGACGACGCGGCCGCGCGGCTGCGGCGCGTGACGGCGCCGTTCATCCTGCGCCGGCACAAGAGCGACCCGTCGGTGCTGCCCGACCTGCCGCCGCGGCAGGAGTCGAACGAGTTCTGCACGCTGACGGTGGAGCAGGCGGCGCTCTATCAGGCAACGATCGACGCGATGCTGGGCGCCGTGCGCGACGCCGCCGGCATCGAGCGCCGCGGACACGTGCTGGCGCTTCTGACCCGGCTCAAGCAGGTCTGCAACCACCCCGCCCAGGCGCTGAGCAAGCCCGGCCACATGGCCGGCCGGTCGGGGAAGCTCGACCGGCTCACCGAGATGCTGGTCGAGGCGCTGGACGAGGGCGACAGCGCGCTGGTCTTCTCGCAGTACGCGGTGATGGGCCGGATGCTGTCGGAGCACCTCACCCGCGAGCTCGAGATCGACCGCCTCTACCTGGACGGCTCCACGCCGGTGGCCGAGCGCGAGCGGATGGTGGATGCGTTCCAGGCTCCCGGCGGTGAGCCCCGAGTGCTGGTGATGTCGCTGCGGGCGGGCGGCCTGGGGCTCAACCTGACCAACGCCAGCCACGTCTTCCACTTCGACCGCTGGTGGAACCCGGCGGTCGAGGACCAGGCATCCGACCGGGCCCACCGGATCGGCCAGACGCGGGTGGTGCAGGTGCACCGCATGATCTGCGCGGGCACCATCGAGGAGCGGATCGACGAGCTGATCGAGGCCAAGCGGGGGCTGGCCACGAGCATCGTCGACCGCGGAGTGGAGACCGCGATCAGCGAGCTGTCCGACGACGAGCTCGCGGATCTGGTCGAATTGCGCCAATGATGGCCCCCGTCGACATGCTGCGGCGGCTGGTGGAGATGGAGAGTCCCACCGGAGACGCCGCGCGGATGTCCCACATCCGCTCGTTCCTGGCGGCCGAGCTGACGGCCCTGGGAGGCGACGCGTCGCCGCGCGGCGAGCACCTGCTGGCACGGTTCGGCGAGGGGCGCACGGGCGAGACGATCGTGCTCGTTGCCCACATGGACACCGTCTGGCCGGCGGGGACGCTGCAGCGGATGCCGTTCTCGGTTTCGGGGGACGACGCCCACGGGCCGGGGGCGCTGGACATGAAGGGCGGGATCGTGGTGATGCTGGAGGCGATCCGGCGCTCGGGGCCGCCGCAGCGGCCGCTGGCGGTGCTGCTAACGGCCGACGAGGAGATCGGCAGCCCCACGGGGCGGCCGCTGGTCGAGGAGGTGTCGGCGCAGGCTCATGCGGTGCTGGTGGTGGAGCCGCCGGTGCGCGACGGCACCATCACCACCAGGCGCTCGGGGCTGGCCCGCTACCAGCTGCGGATCCGCGGCCAGGCGGCCCACGCCGGGCACCAGGGCGGGGGCGTCTCGGCGGTCTCCGAGCTGGCCCACCAGACGCTGGTGCTGAACGGTTTGGTCGACGACAGCCGCGGGGTGCGGGTGAACGTCGGTCAGGTGGGCGGTGGCACCGGTGACAACGTGGTCGCGGCCGAGGCCTGGGCGCGGGTGGACGCGCGCGCCTGGACGGCGCCCGAGCAGCAGCAGCTGGAGCGGTCGATCCGCGGGCTGCGGCCGGTGCTGGAGGGGGCGACGATCGAGGTTGCCGGCGGCATCACGCGGCCGCCCATGATCCCCAGCGACGAGTCGGCCGAGCTGGCCGCGCGGGCGGTCGAGATCGCGGCCGGGCTCGGCCAGCCGCTGTCCGAGAACGCCTCCGGCGGCGGCTCCGACGGCAACTTCGCGGCCGCGGTCGGCGCGCCGGTGATCGACGGCCTGGGCCCGATCGGGGTCGGCGCCCACGCCGACGACGAGCGCGTGTCGCTGCGCTCGATCGAGCAGCGAAGCGAACTGTTGGCTGCGTTGCTGACGCAGCTCTGAGCACCGGGGTGATAGAGAGGTGCCGGGCACCGTCGTACCACCCGTGACGGTGCTGTGACCGTCCCGTGACGCCCGTTCTGAGCGCCGGGGTGATAGAGAGGTGCCGGGCACCGTCGTACCAACCGTGACGGTGCTGTGACCGTCCCGTGACGCCCGTCAGGCGACCGGTCGCACCCAGTCCGGCAGCGAGCCGCCGGCCAGCAGATCGGCGCCCGCGTCGAGCAGCGCGGTCAGCGCCAGGCGCTGCGTCCAGGGGCCGAACGAGATGCGGGCCACGCCCATCGCCTCCAGCTCCGAGCCGGCCGGGAAGCCGGGCCCGGCCAGCACGCTCAGCTTCCGCTGCCCGATGCCCGCCACCAGCGCCTCGATCTCGGCGACCTCGAGCCGTCCGGGCACGAACACGCAGGTGGCGCCGGCGTCCAGGAACGCGCGGCCGCGGGCAACGGCATCCTCCAGCAGCTCGCCGCGGTCGCGGTCGCCGGCTCGCAGGTAGGCGTCGGTGCGCGCGTTCAGCGCGAACGGCACGTCCTCGCCCTCGGCCGCCGCCACGGCCGCGGCCATCATCGCAGCCGCCTCCGGCAGCGGTCGCATCTGGTCCTCGATGTTCGCGCCGACCGCCCCGGCCGCGATCGCGCGCCGCACCGTCTCCCCGACGTCGCCGTACCCGGCCTCGAGGTCGGCGCTGACCGGCAGCTCGACCGCCGCTGCGATCCGCCCCACGGCGTCGATCATCAGGTCGCGCGGGATCTGCTCGCCGTCGCGGTAGCCGTACGCCTCCGCGATCGAGTGGCTGGCCGTCGCCAGCGCCCGGCAGCCGGGCAGCTCGGCCACCAGCCTGGCGGTGACCGCGTCCCACACGTTCACCATCACCAGCAGCGCCTCGTCGTCGTGCAGACGGCGCAGCCGCTCGCCCCTGGCCGCCTCCAAGCTCATACCGCCTTGACCGCGCTCACCAGGTTCATGATCGACTCCTTGGCGTCGCCGAACAGCATCGTCGTCTTGGGGTCGTAGAACAGCTCGTTCTCGATCCCCGCGAAGCCGGTGTTCATGCTGCGCTTGAGCACCACCACGGCCGCCGAGCGGTCGACGTTCAGCACCGGCATGCCGTAGATCGGGCTGCCCGGCGTGTTGTTCGCCGCCGGGTTGACGACGTCGTTGGCGCCGATCACCAGCGACACGTCGGTGCGCGGGAACTCGTCGTTGATGTCGTCCATCTCGTACAGCTGCGTGTAGGGCACGTCCGCCTCGGCCAGCAGCACGTTCATGTGGCCGGGCATGCGTCCCGCCACCGGATGGATCGCGTAGCGCACATCGACCCCGCGCCGCTCGAGCTGGTCGGCCAGCTCGCGCACGTTGTGCTGCGCCTGAGCCACGGCCAGGCCGTAGCCGGGGACGATCACGACCCGCCGCGCATAGGCCAGCATCACAGCCACGTCGTCGGGGCTGGTTGCGCGCACCTGCCCGCCGGACGCGCCGACCGCGGCCGCTTCGCCGCCCCCACCGGTGCCGAACGCGCCGAACACCACGTTTGCGATCGACCGGTTCATGGCCGCGCCCATCATCCGCGTCAGCATCATGCCCGAGGCGCCCACCAGCGCGCCGGAGATGATCAGGGCGTTGTTGTGCAGCACGAAGCCGGTGGCCGCCGCCGCCAGCCCCGTGAACGAGTTCAGCAGCGAGATCACCACCGGCATGTCGGCGCCGCCGATCGCCATCACCATGATCACACCCAGCACCAGCGACAGCACCATCGCCAGCGCCAGCACGCCCTCGCTCTGGCTGCCCACGTACTGCGAGGCGGCCAGGCCCAGCACCGCGAGAAACAGCACCGCGTTCACCAGCTTCTGGCCCGGCATCGTGACCGGGCTGCCCGTGATCAGCTCCTGCAGCTTTCCGAACGCGACCATCGACCCGGCGAAGCTGACCGAACCCACGATCGCCGAGAACAGCGTCGATGTGACGGCGTCGTTGGCCAGCGACAGGCTCGAGGAGGTCGCGATGTGGTACTCGCTGAACGCGATCAGCGCCGCCGCGCCACCGCCCACGCCGTTGAACAGCGCCACCATCTGCGGCATCGCCGTCATCTTGACGGCGCGCGCGGAGTAGGCGCCGATCGCCCCGCCGATCACCATGCCGGCGATGATCCAGGCCAGGTTGTGAGACCCCGAGTCCCACAGCGTGACGGCGATCACGACTCCCATCGCGCCGGCCGCAACCTGGTTGCCGCGCACCGCCGTGCGCGGCGACGATAGCTGCTTCAGCCCGAAGATGAACAGGCAGGCGCAGGCCAGGTAGGCCAGGTCGAACGCGTTTCGCCTATCCATCGCCGTCCTTGCCCGGCGGCCGCGCCTTGAACATGTGCAGCATGCGGTCGGTGACCAGGAACCCGCCGGCCACGTTGATCGCGCCGAAGGCGACGGCGATCGTGCCCAGCACCTCGACCAGCAGCGAGTTGGTCGACCCGACCACGATGATCGCGCCCACGATCACGATGCCGTGGATCGCGTTCGTGCCGGACATCAGCGGCGTGTGCAGCGTCGTCGGCACCTTCGAGATCACCTCGAAGCCGACGAACGCGGCCAGCACCAGCACCGTGATCTGCAGCACCAGCTCGTGGGTCATGTGGACGCTCCTTGCAGCAGGCGCGAGACGATCCTGCCCTCGTGGGTGATGCATGCGTCGGCCACGATCTCGTCCTCGAAGTCGAGCGTGAGCTCGCCGTCGGCGATGATCAGGCCGAGCAGGTTGGTGATGTTGCGGGCGTACATCTGGCTGGCGTGCAGCGGCATGGTGGAGGGCAGGTTGAGCGTGCCGACGATGGTCACGCCCTCGCGCACCGCCACCTCGCCGGGCACCGTCAGCTCGCAGTTGCCGCCCGCCTCGGCGGCCAGGTCGACGATCACGGAGCCCGGTCGCATGGCCGCGACGCCGGCTGCGGTGATCAGCCGCGGCGCCGGCCGGCCCGGGATCAGGGCGGTGGTGATGACCACGTCGGAGTCGGCCACGGTGCGCGCCACCAGCTCCTGCTGCTGAGCGTACTGGGCCTCGCTCAGCTCCCGGGCATAGCCGCGGGCGTCCTCGCCCTCCTCGACGTCCAGCTGCAGCTCCACGAAGCTCGCGCCCAGGCTCTCGACCTGCTCGCGCACCACCGGCCGCGTGTCGAAGGCCGAGACGACCGCGCCCAGCCGGCGGGCCGTGGCCAGCGCCTGCAGCCCGGCCACGCCGGCGCCGAGCACGAACACCTTGGCCGGTGCCACGGTGCCCGCGGCCGTCATCAGCATCGGGAAGAACTTGGGCAGCAGCTCCGCCGACATCAGCACCGCCTTGTAGCCGGACACCGTTGCCTGCGACGACAGCGCGTCCATCGACTGCGAGCGGGTGATGCGCGGGATCGCGTCCAGGCTGAACGACGTGACGCCGGCCGCCGCCAGCGCGTCGACCAGATCGCGGTTGACCAGCGGCTGCAGCATGCCGACCACTGCCGCGCCCGACCGGAAGGACGGCACGTCCTGCTCGCGCGGACGCGTCACCATCACCACCATGTCCGACTCTGCCAGCAGCGCCGCGCCGTCCGTGACGATCCGCGCGCCGGCCTCTGTGTAGTCGCCGTCGGGCAGCGCGGCCGCGATGCCGGCGCCGGCCTGCACCAGCACCTCGACGCCCAGCGGCAGCAGGCGAGCCACCGCGTCGGGCGTGAGCGCCACGCGGCGCTCGATCTGGCCGTGCTCGGAGGGGACGCCGATTCGCATCGGCGCGATACTACTGGCGGACGGCGCCGGCGCCCGCGGGAACCGCTCCGCTCACAGCGTCAGCGTATCCGGCCCGACCCGCTCGCGGGTGGCCTCGTACCGCTCGATCTCGGCCACCCGGTTTTCGGTCAGCGCGATCTCGTCCCAGCCGTTCAGCAGCCGTTCCTTGATCTCGGCGTCGATCTCGAAGCGGCTGGCCCGGCCGGACGGTAGCGTCACCGTCTGCGCCGCCAGGTCGATGGTGGCCGGCTGCGGCGCGTTGTCGAGCAGTTCGCGCACGTCCGGCTCGGGCAGCTCCACCGGCAGCAGGCCGATCTTGGTGCAGTTGGAGTAGAAGATGTCCGAGAAGCTGGGCGCCACGACCGCCTCGTAGCCGTAGTCCTGCAGCGCCCACGGCGCGTGCTCGCGGGAGCTGCCCGATCCGAAGTTGCGGCCCGCAGCCAGGATCGGGGCGCCGTGGAACTCGATCCGGTTCAGCGGGAAGCCGGGCTGGCGGAACCAGTCCCAGAACAGGAACTCGCCGAAGCCGCTGCGCTCGACCCGCTTCAGGAACTGCTTGGGGATGATCTGATCGGTGTCCACGTTGGCGCGGTCGAGCGCGGCCACCTTCCCCGATATCACGGTGACCGGCTTCACACCAGCTCCCGCACGTCGGTCAGCCGCCCGGTCACGGCTGCGGCCGCGGCCATCGCAGGGGAGAGCAGGTGCGTGCGGCCGCCGCGGCCCTGCCGGCCCTCGAAGTTGCGGTTGGAGGTGGACGCGCATCGCTCGCCGGGCGCCAGGATGTCCGGGTTCATGCCCAGGCACATCGAGCAGCCGGCGCCGCGCCAGTCGAATCCGGCCGCCTTGAACACCTCGTCCAAACCCTCACGCTCAGCCTGAGCTTTAACCATCACGGATCCTGGGACCACCATCGCCTGCACGGTCGACGCCACCTGACGCCCGCGCACGATCTCGGCGGCGGCGCGGAGATCCTCGATGCGTGCGTTCGTGCACGAGCCCAGGAACACCCGGTCGACGGCGATCTCGCTCATCGGCGTGCCCGGGCGCAGGTCCATGTAGGTGAGCGCGCGCTCGTCGGACTCGTCGGCCGGCTCCGGCACGGCGCCCGTGATCGGCGCCACCTGGCCGGGATTGGTGCCCCACGACACCTGCGGCGCCAGCGCCGGCACGTCCACCACCACGGTGGTATCGAACGTCGCTCCCTGATCGGTCGCCAGCCCGCGCCAGCGCTCGACCGCCTCGGCGAAGTTGGCCGGCACTCCCGGCCGCCCCTCCATGTAGGCGAAGGTGGTGTCGTCGGGAGCGATCATGCCGGCCCGTGCGCCGGCCTCGATCGACATGTTGGCGACGGTCATACGCCCCTCCATCGACAGCGCCGCGATCGCCTCGCCGTGGTACTCGACCGCGTGGCTGGTGGCGCCGTCGGTGCCGATCTGGGCGATCGTGCCCAGGATCAGATCCTTGGCCGTGCAGCCCACGCCGAGGCTGCCCCGGTACGAGATCAGCATCGTCTGCGGGCGCGACTGCGGCAGCGTCTGGGTGGCCAGCACGTGCTCCACCTCGCTGGTGCCGATGCCGAACGCGAGCGCGCCGAAGGCGCCGTGCGTGGATGTGTGGGAGTCGCCGCAGACGATCGTCATGCCCGGCTGGGTGACGCCCAGCTCCGGGCCGATCACGTGCACGATGCCCTGGCGGCGGTGGCCGAGGCCGTAGAGCGGCACGCCGAACTCCTCGCAGTTGCGGCTGAGCGCGTCCAGCTGCGCCTGCGACAGCTGGTCGGGCTGGTCGCGGCCGGTGGGCACGTTGTGGTCGGCCGTGGCCAGCGTCCGGTCGGGACGCCGCACCCGCCGTCCGGCCAAGCGCAGGCCGTCGAACGCCTGCGGGCTGGTCACCTCGTGCACCAGGTGCAGGTCGATGAACAGCAGCCCGTCGCCGACGACGTGATCGTCCCAGACCTTCTCGAACATGCTGCGGGCGGCCATGCCTGCAGTCTAGAGCGGCGGTGCCGGCCGCTAGCTCAGATGCCGAGTCGTTGCCTGACGGGACAGGATCTCGCTCCACGGCCGCACCGGCACCAGCCGCGCTGCCTTCATGGCCAGCATCATCTGCCAGGGGAACACGATCTCGGCCTTGCCTCTGGCGAGCCCGTCGGCGATCCGCCGTGCGGCGTCGGCCGGCTCGAGCATCCAGGGCATCCGGAAGGTGTTGCCTGCGGTGAGATCGGTGCGCACGAACCCGGGACAGACCGTCGTCACCGCGATACCGAGCGGCAGCAGGTCGATGCGGAGCGACTCCAGCAGGTTGATCTGGGCCGCCTTCGTTGGGCCGTAGGCCTGCGACGAGGGGAGGCCGCGGTAGCCGGCCACGCTGGCCATGCCGACGATGCTGCCCGATCGCGCCCTGCGCATGTCCGGCAGCACCGCCTCGATGCCGTAGACCATTCCCATCAGGTTCACCTCGACGTGGCGGCGGAAGACGTCGGGATCCCAAGCGGTGACATCCATCCGGCCATACGACGCCGCGTTCAGGATCGCGACGTCGATCGCGCCCAGCTCGTCCCGGACGGTGGCGGCCGCCGCCAGCACCGCCGCGCGGTCGCTGACGTCGAGCGGTACCGGCACCATCCCGTGGCGCTGCGCCTGCTGCTCGAGCAGCTCGGCGCGGCGGGCACTGATCGCGACCCGAGCGCCGCGCGCGGCCAGCTCGGCCGCCAGCGCCTCGCCGATGCCGCTGGACGCGCCCGTGATCCAGACGCGGCTGTCGCCCAGCTTCACCGGCGCTCCAGCACCAGCTGCACGTCGCCGATCGCGCCGTGCCGGAAGCCGGCCTCGCAGTAGGCCAGGTAGAACTCCCAGGTGCGGCGGAACGTCTCGTCGAAGCCGAGACCGCGCACCTCCTCGTAGCGGGCCAGGAACCGCTCGCGCCAGGCTCGCAGCGTGGCCGGGTAGTGGTGGCCGATCTCGGTGGCCGACGAGACCCGCAGCCGCGAACCGCGCTCGATCGCCCGGGCGATCGCCCGCTCCGACGGGATCAGCCCGCCCGGGAAGATGTACTTGTGCACCCACGTGTAGCTGCGGCGCGAGGCCCGGTAGCGGTCGTCGGGCATCGTGATCGTCTGCAGCGCCATCCGCCCGCCCGGGGCCAGGAGCCGGTCGCAGACGGCGAAGTACTCGGGCCAGTACTCCTCGCCCACCGCCTCGAACATCTCGATCGAGACGATCTTGTCGAAGTGACCGTGCAGCTGGCGGTAGTCGCAGAGCAGGATCTCGACCCGGCGCTCGAGGCCGGCCGCGCGCACGCGCTGCTCGGCCAGCTGCTTCTGCTCCCGGGAGATGGTGATCGACGTGACCCGGCAGCCGCGGGTGGCGGCCGCGTGCATGGCCATCCCACCCCAGCCGGTGCCGATCTCGAGCACGTGGTCGCCGTCGACGACGCCGGCCAGATCGCACATGGCGTCGTACTTGCGCCGCTGCGCGTCGGCCAGGGAGTCGCCCGGCTCGAACACGGCGCAGGAGTAGGTCATGGTCTCGTCCAGGAAGGCCGCGAACAGGTCGTTCGACAGGTCGTAGTGGCGGGCGATGTTGGCGCGGGCGCCCGCGGGCGTGTTCCGCTCAATGCGCGGCTGCAGCGGCTCGTAGATGCGCCGCAGCCGCTGCAGCGGCCGCGGCACCAGGTGCGACAGCCGCTCGGCGAACGCCGACAGCACCCCGGCCAGGTCGTCGGCTGCCCATTCGGCCGCCACGTAGGCCTCGCCGAAGCCGATCTTGCCGGAGGCGGCGAGGCGGTGGAAGAAGGCGTCCGACCGGATCTCCATGCGCGGCGCGCCCGGCTGCCGGCGCAGCGGCCGCCCGTCGGGCGCGATCACCTCCAGCCGCTCCAGCCCGGCCACGGAGCGCTCGAACAGGGCGCGCGCGATCCGGGCGCGGGCCGGCCGGCGCGGCGGCGGCGGGATCTCGAGCGTGCTCATCCCACGCCGCCCTGGGGCGTGTGGTCGGGACGGCGCACGCGCGGCACGCCGCGCAGCCACAGCTTGACGCCGTTGTAGTGGATCAGGGCCGTCACGCGTGCGGCCATCAGCGGGTAGCGCACGGCCATCCGCAGCAGCTGCGCGGTCGACAGCTCCTGGCGCCGTGCCGTCAGCGACGCCTGGAACACCCGCCGCTCGCTTTGGATCAGCTCCATCTGGATCGACAGCCGCTCGTCCGGCGGTGAGAAGCTCATCCGGTAGCGGCCGTCGACGGTCAGGAAGGGTGACACGTAGAAGGCCTTGTCGGCCTCGGCGCGCCCGCGCTCACCCGGCTCCAGCAGGTAGCAGTGGCGCTGGCCGTGCGTGTTGTGCACCTCGGCAACGATGCAGCGGAGTTCGCCGCCGCGGTCGTGGCACCAGTACACCGACAGCGGGTTGAAGACGTACCCGAACGATCGCGGGTTGGTCAGCAGCAGCACCCGCCCGCCCTCCAGATCGACGCCGCGCTCGGCCAGGAACCCGTCGACGTTCTGGCGGATCGAGCGCTCGGGATCGCCGAGGTGGTCGCGGCTGCGCACCCTGCCCAGCGGCGCCAGCAGCCGTGGCAGTCGCGGCAGCGCGTCGAGGTCGATCAGCCACAGATAGACGCCGTAGCGGAACAGGTAGCGGCCGCGCACGTCCGGCGGGCGCGTGTGCATCACCTGGCCCTCGTAGAGGGCGGTGCCGGTCACCAGCTGCACCCCAGCGCCAGCGCCGCGCGAACGCCCGACACGCAGCCGTCCTCGTGGAAGCCCCAGCCGTGGTACGCGCCGCAGAACGCGGTGTTGTGCACGCCGGAGAGCGTCGGCAACCGGCGTTGTGCCTGGAGCGAGTCGAGCGTGTAGATGGGATGCTCGTAGACCATCCGCGATATCTCGGAGCCCGGCGCTATGCGGCCGGTCTGGTTCAGCGTAACGCAGTACTGGGCCGGTTCGTCAAGCGCCTGCAGGCGGTTGAGGTGGTAGGTGACGCCCACCATCGGCGTGGTCGTCGTGCAGGCCTCGAGCAGGTAGTTCCACGAGGCGCGGGCGCCGCTCGCCTGCGGCAGCAGCGACCCGTCGGTGTGCAGCACCGTCTCGTTGCTGGCGTAGTCGAAGCTGGACAGCACGCGCAGCTCGGACGGGGTCGGATCCGCCAGCAGTCGCAGCGCCTGGTCGGGGTGGGTGGCGATCACGACCCTGTCGAAGCGACGCGCCCGCCCGCCCGCGTCGGTGACGGTGACGCCCCTCGCGTCGCGCTCGACGGCCACCACCTCGGTGTCGCTCATGGTGTCGTGGAGCGCGCCGACCACCGCCCGCACGTACACGCCGCTGCCGCCGGTGACCGTCTTCCAGGCCGGCGCGTGCTTGACCGTCAGCATGCCGTGGTTGGCGAAGAAGCGCACCAGGTAGCGGGCCGGGAACTCGCGGATCCGGCCCGGCCCGCACGACCAGACGGCGCCGGTCAGCGGCAGCAGGAAGTGGTCGTGGAAGTACTGGGAGTAGCGGCCGCGCTCGAGGAACTCGCCCAGCGTCATGCGGTCGGCCGTCGTGTCCCGCAACAGTTGCCGTGCGTGGCGGTGGAAGCGGCGCACCTCGGCCAGCATCCGCAGGTACTCGGGCCGCAGCAGCCGCGACGGTCGCGCGGCCACGCCGGCCAGGCCGCGGGCGCCCGCGTACTCGAGGCCGCACTGCTCGCAGCGCACGCCGAACGACATGTCGCTGGCCTGGGTGGCGACGCCCAGCTCCCCGAACAGCCGCAGCAGGTGCGGGTAGGTGCGCTCGTTGTGGACGATGAAGCCGGTGTCCAGGCCGACCCGGCCGCGCGCTCCCTGCACGGCCACCGTATTGGCGTGGCCGCCGAAGCGCCGGTCACGCTCGTACAGCGTCACCTCGTGGCGGCGTGAGATCACGTAGGCGGCGGTCAGGCCGGACACGCCGCTGCCGATCACGGCAATCCGCATCAGCCGCCCGCCCAGATCATGGCCAGGGCCGAGATCGCACCCCAGCCGACCGCTATGGCGGCCACCTTCCGGCGGGCGAAGCGCGTGGGTAGCAGGCTGCCGAATGCGGCGGCGTCACCGGCGTCGAACGCGACCCGTGCTCCGAGCGCGGCAAGCAGCACGCCGCCGGCCGGAGCGAGCACGATGGCGATGCCCGAGACGAGGTCGCGGATGCCGATGGTGACCGACAGCAGCACCACGGCTGAGCGGCGGTCTGACGGCGCGGCCAACTCGCCGTGGCGGGCGATCACGTCGGGCTTCAGCACCGCGGACACGCCGTAGAGCGCCGTCAGCAAACCGACGATGCGTGGGAACCAGATGATCACAGCGGCACCCGGCAGCCCGCCGGCGAGGGCAGCGCGAACGCCTCCAGCAGGCGCTCGTCCCAGGGACGCAGCTCCAGCGCGGCCGGTACCGCGCGCCGCACCAGACCCTGCCAGGCGCGGCCGCGCTCCAGCATGGCGTGGCGCGCGCCGGCCACCTCGAACCGGCAGAGCCGCTCGCAGATCTCGCGCGCCGTGAGCGCGTAGGCCAGCGAGCGGGCGGGGCTGGTCGTGCGGTCGCGGGTGCCGTGCGCCATCACGACCGTGCGGCCCCCCAGCTGGGCGGTGGGCTCGCCGGGCGGCAACCAGGGGGCCAGCGCCACCACGGCGCGCACGCTCTCGTGTCCGGCGCAGCGAAGCGCGCTGCGAGCGCCCATCGAGTGGCCGACCATGCAGACCGGGACGTCGCCGTGGCGGCGCGCGATCTCGGACAACGCCCACTCCACGTCGGCGATGGGGTCACCCTCGTTGTAGCCACGCACGCGATACCGGAGCTGGAGGGCGGCCAGTCCGGAGTCGCGACCGACTCGGTGCAGGTCGAGCAGGAACGGGTACATCCGCAGCGCCGCGGTGTTGATCGGCGATGACCGGCGGGTGCTGGTGCTGCGGCCGCCGTGCGCGAGCAGGGCGACCCCGCGCACCGGGCCACGGGGGGACAGGGTCACGAGCGCGGGAGACGCGCCATCGATTGTCGTCACGGTCGTTGCGATGCCAAGGATTCGTCCCCTGTCCGTAATTGGATCGATTCCACCTTCAAGGGGGTGGCCAAACCCCGGGTTCGTGCGTACGGTGGATGTGACCCCTTCCTTGTTTAACGACTCCGATGGCACAGGACAACGAACCGCTTCACGCACATGAGCCGCTGCTGCTGCCTGCCCTGATCGAGGCCCACAGGGGAAATGCGGCAGGAGACGGCACCGTCACCCGCATCATCCGCGGCCTCATCGACTCGCCGGTGACCGACGCCGAGCGGGCCGGGGAGCGGCTGCTGGTGTTCGGCTGGCAGGTCGCAAGCCGCGGCGGCAAGCTGCGCTGGACGTACCGGGTGGTGGGGGAGGACAGCGGCCGCGACCTCGTGGAGTTCACCCTGGCCGTGCCCGGATGCCCCAGCGACATGCCCTGTCGGGTGCTGGGCCTGCAGCTGCAGATCACCCTGAATGGGATCGAGCGCACCAAGCCCGACGAGCTGGACGCCTACATGGAGCTGGCAGAGTCCGCGCGCTTCGAGCTGTAGCCATGCATCGACCGGGTCAACGGCCGATCCGGCTCATGTCGTCATAACGGTCGCCGACCGCGGCCGGCACGCCGGTCAGCCGCGCCAGCTGCTGCTCGGTGAGGACGACCGCGTCGGCGGCCGCGTTCTCCTCGACGCGTGAGACGTGCTTCGTCCCCGGGATCGGGGCGATGTCATCGCCCTGGGCCAGCAACCACGCCAGCGCCACCTGGGCCGGCGTCGCACCGGCTTCGGCGGCGACCGCCTCGACCTCGTCGACGATGCGCAGGTTCTCGGTCAGGTTGTCGCCGGCAAAGCGCGGGTTGGTGGCGCGGAAATCCGTGTCCGAGAGCTGGTCGATGGAGCGCAGATGCCCGGTCAGGAACCCGCGGCCGAGCGCGGAGTAGGGCACGAGGCCGATGCCGAGCTCCCGCAGCGTCGGCAGCACCTCGGCCTCGGGATCGCGCGTCCACAGCGAATATTCGCTCTGCAGTGCGGTGATCGGATGCACCGCATGCGCGCGCCGGATGGTGGCAGCAGCCGCCTCGGACATGCCGATATGGCGGACCTTGCCCTCCGAGACCAGCTCGCTCAGTGCGCCGATCGTCTCCTCGATCGGCGTGCCGGGGTCGATGCGGTGCTGGTAGTACAGGTCGATGTGGTCGGTGCCGAGACGCCTGAGCGAGCCCTCCAGCGCCAGGCGCATGCTCTCGGGGCTGCTGTCGGGCGCGCTCGCGCCGCCCTGCCGGTGCGGGATCAGGCCGAACTTGGTGGCCAGCACAACGTCGTCGCGCCGCCCCGCGATCGCCCTTCCGACCAGCTCCTCGTTGGTGTAAGGCCCGTAGATCTCGGCCGTGTCGATCAGCGTGATGCCCAGCTCGAGGGCGCGGTGGATGGTGCGGATCGACTCCTCCTCGTCGCTGCCGGCGCCGGTGTAGAACGCCGACATGCCCATCGCGCCCAGCCCGATTCGTGATACGTCGAGGTCGGCGAGTGATACGTGCTGCATTGGTTGCCCCCTTTGGATCTGCGTGCGCGGTGCCCTGGCCTGATCCTAGCCAGGCGGCGCCGTCAGGCCTGTGAGGCACTACGCCGGGGCCGGGTGGAACTCGAGCGAGCGTGAGATCGGGTCGGCACGCGTCAGCTGCACGGCCACGATGTCGCCCGGTGCCGGGGCCGGATCGACGTGCATGCGTGCCCGCACCGGGGGGTCGGCGATCCGGATCACGGTGCCGTGGCGGTCGTTCTCGAGGGCGACGGCGGTGAACCGCTCGCCCACGCGGTGCTCGAGCACCCGCGTCTCGACGTCGTCCACGATTGCCCGCTCCACCCGCGCGGCCCGTGAGCCGGCCTCGCTCATCACCTCGGGCAGCTTCGCAAGCGCCTCGCGGTCGCCGCCCCCGGCCACCAGGTCGAGCACGTAGCGGTCGGCCAGCCGCCGCAGTGGCGCGGTCGTGTGGGCGTAGCGGGCGGCGATGCCGGCGTGCTCGGAGCCCTCCGGCGGCGTGCCCTCGAAGAAGGCGTAGCCGGCGTGCCCCATCGCGTCGCGCGCCTCCTCGATCAGCGCCGCCTGCTGTGGCAGCGCCGGGTCGAGCGAGGTCACGAACTCGGCGAACGGCCGGCCCTCGGGCCAGTCAACCCCCAGCGCCCGGGCGGCGGTCTGGAGCTGTTTCACCCGGTAGGGATCGGCGCCGCCCATCGTGCGCAGCAGCCCCAGCCCGCGTGACACCATGATGCCGGCCGCCGCCATGCCGGCCAGCAGCGATATCTCGGCGTTCCAGTCCTCGTCGGGCGAGCGCTGCTCGAGCTCGATCCGGTAGCCGCAGGTCTGGGCCGGATCGGGCACCACCGTTTGGGCTGGGGCGTTCAGCGTGATCGATCCCCGCTCGCGGGCCAGCGCCAGGCGCCGCGTGCCGATCTGCTCCAGCAACGGCACCTCGGCCTCGCCGTAGGCCAGCCGCCGGTGGCTGCGCACGATCGCGCGGTCGACCCGTGCCGCCGTCTGGCGCCCCTGCCCGTCGAGATCGATCACGTACACCAGCGCCGGCCGCTCCTGGTCGGGTAGCAGGCTGGCGGCGCCCTCGCCGATGGCGGGCGGGTAGAGCGAGATCCGCTCGTCCGGGCAGTAGACGGTCTGGCCGCGCAGCCATGCCTCCCGCTGGACTGCACCGCCCGCAGGCACCACGGCCGCCACGTCGGCGATCGCGTAGCGCACCGTGAAGCCGTCGCCGGAGCGCTCGAGCAGCATCGCCTGGTCGAGGTCCATGCTGCCGGGCGGGTCGATGGTCAGGAACGGCAAGTCGCGCAGGTCGAGCCGGCGCTCGCGCGGCCAGGCCGTCGCGGCGGCCCGCTCTGCCTCGGCCAGGGCCGGCTCGGGGAACGCGCGCGGCAGCTTGAACTCGTCCCGGATCCGCTGGAAGTCCGCCTGAAGGACGCCCGGCGGCTCCGTGACGCCGCGCAGGTAGCGCTCGGTCACGCGCCCGGCTTGACCGCCGCCTTCTCGCCGATCCAGGGCATCATCGCCCGCAGCTTGGCGCCCACCTGCTCGATCTGGTGGTCGGCGTTCTCTTCGCGCAGGCGCTGGAAGTTGGGCCGGCCCGCCGCCTCCTCGGCCATCATCTCGCGGGCGAAGGTGCCGTCCTGGATGTCGGCCAGCAGCTTGCGCATGTTCTCGCGGACGTGCTCGTCGATCACCCGCGGGCCGTGCGTGAGGTCGCCGTACTCGGCCGTGTCCGAGATCGAGTAGCGCATGCCGGCGAGGCCGCCCTCCCACATCAGGTCGACGATCAGCTTCAGCTCGTGCAGGCACTCGAAGTAGGCGATCTCCGGCTGGTACCCGGCCTCGACCAGCGTCTCGAAGCCCATCTTGACCAGCTGGGTGGTGCCGCCGCAGAGCACCGCCTGCTCGCCGAACAGGTCGGTCTCCGTCTCCTCGGTGAAGGTCGTCTCGATCAGGCCGCCGCGGGCACAGCCGAGGCCGTGGCCGTAGGCCAGCGCCAGCGCCAGCGCGTTGCCGGTGGCGTCCTGGTGGACCGCCACCAGCCCCGGCACGCCGATCCCGTCGAGGTACTGGCGGCGGACCAGGTGGCCAGGCCCCTTGGGCGCGATCATGGCCACGTCCACCTCGGGCGAGGGCTCGATCGCGCCGAAGCGGATGCTGAAGCCGTGCGCGAACATCAGCATCGAGCCGGGGCGCAGGTTGGGAGCAATCTGGTCGCGGTAGACGCCGGCCTGGACGTGGTCGGGTACCAGCACCATCACGATGTCGCCCTGGGCGGTGGCGTCGGCCACCGTCTCGACGGCGACGCCGTCGGCCGTTGCCGCCGACCATGCCCGCGAGTCGGACCGGGCGCCGACCACGACCGAGTTGCCTGAGTCCTGGTTGTTGAGCGCATGCGCGTGACCCTGGCTGCCGTAACCGATCACGGCGATCCGCTTGCCGGTCAGGACCGACGGATCGCAATCAGATTCGTAGTAGATCGTTGCCACGTGGTTTCTCTCCTTATGCGACGACGCGCATCCTTCTGCGCTTGCCAAGCTCACCGTCGCGATCGAGGGCGATCCGTCCGGTGCGCACCAGTTCCTTGATGCCGTAGGGCTCGAGCAGCTGCTCCAGCGCCTGCAGCCTATCGGGGCCGGCCACGCATGAGAATGTCACGGCCTCCGGTCCCACGTCCACGACCTTGGCCTCGAACACCTCGGCCAGGGAGATGATCTCGGGCCGCCGGTCGGGCGAACTCGCGACCTTGATCATCAACAGCTCCAGCTCGACGGCGGTCGCATCCAGCTCGTGCACCTTCAGCACGTCCACCAGCTTGTAGAGCTGCTTGATCACCTGGTCGACCGAGTGCTGCTCGCAGTCGATCCGGATCGTGATGCGGCTGCGCGACGGGTCCTGCGTGGTGCCGACCGCGAGCGAGTCGATGTTGAATCCGCGCCGTGCGAACAGCCCGGCGCAGCGCGTGAGCACGCCGGGGCGGTTCTCGACCAGGACGGACAGGGTGTGGTGGCTCACGTCAGACTCCCTCTTCGACCCAGGCGTTGTCGTCCTCGGCCCACTCCACGTCGATCATCTCAGCGGAGGAGCCGCCGGCGGGCACCATCGGGTAGACCTTCTCCTCGTGGTCGACGCGGGCGTCGATCACGCAGGCGGTGCCGCACCGAAGCGCCGAGGCGATGGCCGCGTCCACCTCTTCGAGCGTCTCGCACCGGAACCCGGGCAACCCGAAGGCCTCGGCCAGCTTTACGTAGTCGGGCAGGTTGGCATCGAACAGCGTCTCGGAGTAGCGCTCGCCGTGGAACAGCTCTTGCCACTGGCGCACCATGCCCAGCCAGCCGTTGTTGATGATCACGTGGATCGCGCCGATCCCGTACATCTTGGCCGTGGCCAGCTCCTGCATCGTCATCTGGAAGCAGCCGTCGCCGTCGATGTTGATCACGGTCGCGTCCGGCCGGCCGACCTTCGCGCCGATCGCGGCCGGTACGCCGAAGCCCATCGTGCCCAGGCCGCCCGACGTCAGCCAGTTCCGGGGCCGGTCGATGCTCAGGTACTGGGCCGCCCACATCTGGTGCTGGCCGACGCCGGTCGTCCAGATCACCTCGCGGTCGGCGGTCATGTCGCGCAGCCGCTCGATCACGTACTCCGGCTTCAGCGGCTCCGAGTTGCGGTAGCGGAATGGATGCTCCTGCTTCCAGCCCTGCACCTCCGACAGCCAAGGAGCGGCCTTCGGCGGCCCGCCGTTCATCCGCGACTGCAGCGCCTCGCCCAGCTTCGGCACGACCAGCTCCAGCGAGCCCACGATCGGGATCTGCGCCGTGCGGTTCTTGTCGATCTCGGCCGGATCGACGTCCATGTGGATCACCTTCGCGCCGGGCGCGAACGTGTCCAGCTTGCCCGTCACGCGGTCATCGAAGCGCGACCCGCAGGCGATCAGCAGGTCGGCCCGGTTCAGCGCCCAGTTCGCGGCCTTTGAGCCGTGCATGCCGGGCAGGCCGATGCAGAGCGGGTGCGAGTCGGGGAACACGCCCTTCGCCATCAGCGTTGTCACCACCGGCATCTGCACCGCCTCGGCGATGCGGATCAGATCGCCGGGCTCGACGTTGGCGGAGACGGTGCCGCCGCCCACGTAGAACACCGGCCGCTCCGCGGCCAGGATCGCCTCGGCGGCGGTGATCACCTGCTTGGGATGGCCGTGCCGCGAGGGCTTGTAGCCGGGGATGTCCACCTGCTTGGAGGGCACGTACGTGATCTCCGCCAGCTGCAGGTCCTTGGGGATGTCGATCAGCACCGGGCCGGGCCGGCCGCTGCGGGCGATGTGGAACGCCTCCTTGACGATGCGCGGGATGTCCTCCGCCCGGTCGACCAGCCATGAGTGCTTGACCACCGGCATCGTTATGCCCTGGATGTCGGCCTCCTGGAAGGCGTCGGTGCCGATCAGGTGGGTCGGCACCTGGCCGGTGATGCACACGATCGGCGTCGAGTCGAGGTAGGCGTCGGCGATTGGCGTGACCAGATTGGTCGCACCCGGGCCGGACGTGGCGATGGCCACGCCCACCTTGCCGGTGGCGCGGGCGTAGCCCTGCGCCATGTGGCCGGCGCCCTGCTCGTGGCGGACCAGGTAGTGGCGGATGGTGTGCTCGCAGGCGGCCCAGGCGTCGTACAGCGGCAGGATGGCGCCGCCCGGCAGCCCGAACACGTCCGTCACGCCCTCCGCTTCGAGCGACCGGATCACGGCCTCCGCGCCCGTCATGCGTCGCTTCTCGCTATCCACGGGCGACCGCCTCACCGTACGGGTCTGCCGCGAACTCCCCGCTGCCGTGGGCGTGGTCCGCCAGCGCGCGGCAGACGGCCTGGCCCACCTCCCACGTCGCATAGGCGCGGCCGCCGGAGACCTGGTCGGCGGTGGCGGTGCCCTCGGCCAGCACCTGGTCGACGGCGGCGGCGATGGTGCGGCCGATGTCGCGCCGGGCCAGCCCGTAGGTGAACATCAGGCCAACCGACAGGATCATCGCG